>PMWA01000002.1 GCA_003166335.1 Methanobacterium sp.
AATGATATGGGGACAGTAAACATAAATGGCAGCACTTTCACCGGTAACACGGTTAATAGTGGTAATGGTATTGCCGGTGCTGTGGGAAGCGATGGAATTTTAAGTATAAACGGCAGCACTTTCACTGGTAACACTGCTACGGATGGTGGAGCCATCTACAATGAGGATGTTTTAAGTATAAACGGCAGCACTTTCACTGGTAACACTGCTACGGATGGTGGAGCCGTTTACAATTATAATAGCGGTACTTCCGTAATTCAATATAACAGAATAATTGGAAACGGTAACATTGATATTTACAGTACTGGTGGGTCGGTGAATGCCACTGATAACTGGTGGGGCTCTAATTTCTCGGGAAGTAATCCTATAAATGCGGGAAGAGTAACCAGTAACGTAAACGCCACCGCCTGGATAGTATTAACCCTTACTGCTAATCCGACATCAATCCCACCTAATGGAAATTCAACCATAACCGCTGATTTGTTGCACGATAATAATGGAGCCACCATAACCGGAGTAGTGCCTTATACGGGGTTAGTTATTTTCACCTCTAACTTGGGAACCATTAGCAACACTAATATGTCTAATGGAAAAGCTGTAACCATCTTAAATGCCGGTGCAACAAGTGGTACAGCAACTATCAATGCCACCATTGACAATACAACAGTGAATACAAACGTAACCATATAAAAATAGACATCTAATACATCCCAAAAGGTTATATATACAAAAATTAAAACAATAAAAAAAGAGAACATAGATATTGACTCAAAATAGTAGGAAAACGGACTTAACAACAATCCTAAAAGAAAAATAACTAAAAATTTTTCTTAAATTTTTTTCATATATTTTTAAAAATAATTTATCTCTTGATCAACTTAATACATCTATTTATATTACAATAATAATACTATTTTTAACTCAAAAAGAATGACCAAACCATAATTTAGTAATAAATTATAAATTTAATACGAATTAAGACTATATCAAGCACAATAAGCGGGGTAAATTAAATTAGGCTTTTAATTATAACTCATATACCATTTTCAATATCAAAAAACGGATCTTATGCAGTTGATATGCTATGGGGATGGGATCTACATGCCCAATTTAAAGTTGTAGAGGATCTTCACGTAATTGCACCTAAAGTCGCTTATGAACCAAAAAATAATTATATAGAATTTAAACCCAATTCTATTACATTCCATAGTTTACCACACACACCAAATCTCATTAGATTTCTGATCAATATACCTTTTATTATATATTATTTTAATAAAGAATTTAATAATACAGACTTAATTTCCTTTTCATCAAATCCTTATCCTCCTTTAGGAATTATGGCAAATATTTTATGCTATATTAAAAATTATAAAAAAACTTTATTTGTGATTGATGCAGATTTTATTAATGATTTAGAGTTGAAAATTAATTTAGAAAAACAATTCACTAAAAGAATTACCTTAAAATTTTTGAAAAAATTTTATGCATTCATTTTTAATTTTTGTATTAACAATTCTATGTTAACTTTTGTAGTCGGCGATGAACTTTTTGATAGATATGGTAAAAAAGAGAATGTTTTTAAGATATACGCCTCATGGATAAAATATCAAGATATCATCCCCTTAAGTGAATTAACAGAAAAAATAGAAAATAAAAAATCTAATAAAATCAATATATGTTTTATGGGAACTTTAAAATACACTAAAAATCCTCAAGCTGCAATCGAAACGGTTAAAATTTTAAATAACCGGAAAATTCCAATAAAACTTGATATTTTTGGAAATGGGCCTTTGAAATCTGAATTATTAAACACTGTAAAAAATTATAATTTATCCGAACAAATCAATTTTAAAGAATACATTTCTTACGGTGAAAAATTTTATAAAAACTTGAGGAAATATGATATAATAATAATACCTAATTTAAGTGGTGAACAACCAAGAATCATTTTTGATGCTTGGGCGAATGGTGTCGCTATCATAGGATCTAAAATAAACTCATTTTCGATTATTACAAATTATTATAATGGAATTCTATGTGATCCGACCAAACCTAATTGTTTTGCAAATTCTATTGAAAAATTAAATTCCAATAAAGCTCTAATTAAAAAACTTGTTTTCAACGGTCGAAAACTAGTAGAAGAAAACACAATTGAATCTGTATATGATAAAAGGATGAAAATTATAAAATATTACATTAAAATTTAATTATTAAGAATATTATCTCCGCATTTAACATTAGCTTAATAATTTATTTTTTTTAGGATTTTAGAAATCCTATAAGTGTGATGAAATTATGGGTATTAACTAAAAATATCGTAAATGAATGCATGATAATTTTTACAGGATAAATAATTCTAAGGAGATTTTATTTTGAGAATTTCAACGAAAATTAAAAATATCGCATATCAAAGATATTTTATTGAACTTCGCAAACCAAGAAATCCTTATTTTCATATACAACCTTTACATAATTCGGAAGTATCTCATTAAGGTTAGATCGGATATTTCCACTATAATAAAATAATGGATAAACATCCGTATTATATTGCACCCTATAAAATGTTCCATTACTAGATTGGAAATACAACCTCTTATCTAACACAATATAACCTATTCCAACTTCTTTAAAGTATAATTCAGAAGCTGAAGGATTAAATTCTGCGAAATTATCACCACTAAGAGGCATTCCTGTTTCGGCGGTTACGAAAGCGCAGGCATAAAGATTATTAGACAATATTGATTTACTTTTATTACCATTTTCGTTAAACCAATTAGCAAGATCCACTTCCGAAGAAGTTGGTGGAGCGATTTGAAATGAACCGTATTGGTTAGTAATTCCGTTATAAGCTATCAGCGGATTTTCCATTGTTAAAAACCCATCAAACGTGGCTAAAAAGAATATGGATATTAAAAATGCTGTTCTGAAGTTATGAGAAGAAAAATTCTTATAATCCTTAAGTTTATAATAAACTTGGCTTATACCAAATCCACCAAGAATAGAAACAGGTATTAAAAGATAATCCAGTAAACGATAAGATAAAATGTTTATACCAAACAATTGGGCATTGATCATTAAAAAAACAACAATAATCCAGGTAAATATAAAAATGTCTGTTTTCTGTCTTCTTATAATTGCAGCAATTGCTCCGATTAAACCGAATATCAATGTCAAAACACCAAGATTCCCATAACTCAATAATCCTAAAGACTGATTATACGAATTAGCCGCGATAATTGAATTTATTTCTGCAATTCCATTATTAAAAACATTATTAAAAACACTCGGGAACAATGTAAATAATCCCACCATCCCAATTACTAACAAAGCCACGGGTAAGAGAAGGAAGGCACCGTAATTTTTAAAAACACGAATATTACGATATAAAATCAATTCCACTACAGTAAATGCGGCTATCACCACAAACAATATTATGGGAACAGCTTGATGGATTAAAAGTGTAAGTATAAATAAAGATCCAGCAAGAGTTGCATATTTGATTGATTTCTCTTTTATGGAATAATAATAGCAATAAATCGATAAAGGAAGGAATATTAATGCCAAATTTTCAGTTAAAGGATAAATTAAACGATTTCCTAATAGTAAACTGGATAATATTAAAAAACCGGCAGATATTCCAGCAATTGTTCCGTAAAACTTGCGGCCAACATAAGAAACAGACAACACGATGAACATGGTTAAGAAAGGCTGAAGATACCGGGCAATCTGGAAATAATTAGCTTTACTTAAAATACCCAATGCTACTATTAAAAAATAAAAAAGGGGAGGAGTACCGATGCTTCCACCATATGGCACATTCACGAGTGGATTTGTGAATACCAATCCATATTTACCATAAACATGGGCTAGTAGTACCTGGTAAATTATATCCCAACTTAGAGGCCATTGATATTTTAGAGTTGGAATTAAAGCTAAAAAAAAAGCTATTACGGCAGGTGCGACCCAAATTAGATTTTTTAACTGATTTTTATTAAGATTCATTTCAATCACAAATTAGAAATTAAAAATTTATAGCTTTTGTAAAACTCGTATGAATTAAATAATCAATATTGAATATTAATCTATTAATATAATCCATGGTAATCCTGTGAGTAATAATAGTTGAAATAGATTAATTAAGTTTACTCTGTTATGCTTAAAGGACTGAAAATATTTACAGCCCTAAAAAGTTTTACCAAACATGTATATATGATCATGGATCTCTCAGTTTTTCACTACCCGCGGGGGTTGTGATTCATATCTAAAGAAACATTTCCAACTTCCAGAGGCTCACACAGTTCATGAAATGAGTGCATTAATTTTATACCAACTCATTAAATAAGTTCTAAAAATTGCTAAAAATGGAATTAATAACAAAGCCAATGTAGCAGGGGACATTAAATCCTTAATATTAATGAAATCCGGATCAGCATAATCTTTATAATGTAAATAACCTCATTACGGAAATATATATATTATGGAGCCACCATTATCATAAATTTCGTTTTCAGATTTAAAAACATCCAAACTCACATATGATTCACCTGGATTTTCACTATTCTTTAATTGTAGCGCAACCGAATCTGTTAACACGTTATTTGTTCCGAAAAAGAAATAAGCATTACTTTTATATGGAAAATAATAAGTTAAATTAGAATTTATATTTGATACATTGGTATAATTAGTTATATTAGTAATAGATCTATCATCTAAACCAAACTTGTTAAGTAAAGGAAATCGATAATCATCCGATATTACAACTCCACCCAACGATTCATTCCCATTTTCGCCATTAAATGAAACATATGAACCGTAATTATTTAACCAGTTAGCACCATCAATTTCCATTTCATTATAACTTGCAGTGTCTAATGTTGAATTTAATGCAATTGATGGTGAATTATCATTAGCCAACTCATAAATTAATCCTGAATTAAATAATAAGTATATAATAAGGAATAGAGATACTAATTTAAATGATTTATCTTTAAAGTTTTTTATTTCAAATTTAAATTTTTTAGTTATAATTTTATATATAATATCAATAAACGTCAAACCCCCAATAACAATTGCTGGAGCTAAAAAAATCAATAATATTTGATATAATCTTTCTGAATTAAAGGCATTTGAAAGACCAGGTACTGAAACTGCTGCAATCAATATAATAAAATTTACTAAAATAAACGCTAAATACTCTCTTTTAATTTTCAACCTATTGATAAACAATATAGAAATTATTCCTAATAAAATAAAAACCTCTGTAAGCAGAGTAATATATCTGCTTAAATTATGTAATGGAGACTTATATACCGCTGTAATAACCGCTAGACTTTGCACACTCGATGGATTCAAGAACTGCGTTGATATGGTAGTTGCAATTCCTGATAACACATCTATCAAATCATTAAATGCGTTCGAAGTTGATGTATACATATTCCAAGCGATTATAGAAACAAAAAGGAAAACTACAAATGTGAGGCTTATAATTTCATATTTCGAACTATCTTTGTTCATATGAAATTTAATTTTATTCCTAAAAATGTGATTAATTAAATTCTGCATTCCCTGAAGATTTGAAACCCACAATAAAATGTAAACCAACAATATAGAAAACATATAAACATAAGCTAAGCCGTAATGAGATATTGCTAATGAAATTCCAAAAAATATGAACAAGAAAGACCTAGTCATATTACCTATTTTTCTACTAATCATTACCATTATTAATAATATCAAAAAAAATTCCGCTATTTCCTGTCTTGCCAATGCAATCATTTCCAAATAAAATGCAAAAAATGATATAAAAACGAAAGATGATAAAAAAGCTATTTTAACATTAGTTTGGTTTTTAAATACTTCATACAATCCTAACGGCACCAAAGCAAGTAAAGCAGGGTAAATAATCTTTTNNNNGAAATTAATGATGTTTGAAATAAAATTGAAACAGAAAAAATGTATATTATTAATGGATACAGTTTCCTAGAAATCCTATTATATGCAAATAAAATAACTATTAAAGAGAGGAGCAGTATAAATAAAATTAACAGTGCATTAATTTTATACCAATTCATTAAATAAGTTCCAAAAATTACTATAAATGGAATTAATAACAAAGCCA
>PMWA01000122.1 GCA_003166335.1 Methanobacterium sp.
GCTAGTTGGTATGCATATATTACCCAAATAACACTTGTAATAGAGAAAGCTATTAGTGACATAAAAAGGGTGTTTAAAACGTTTTCTCTTTTCACCAAACCACCGTAGTATAATGCCACTCCAGGAACTGTCATAAGCATTACTAAGGCAGTGGCGGTGAGCATCCACGCTGTATCACCAGAATTAAGAACAGCAGTAGCTACCATAATGATTTTCCTCCTTAATTATTTAATTTTAACAAATTTAATTGGATTATAAATGTTGTTTTTCAAATTTTTTCTAAAAAATTTATGAAAATATTTTAGAAAATCCTTATAATTTATGTTTTATAACTTGTAAATTTTCTGTAAACCTATTATTTCCAACAAAATTCTGTGAGGAATAGTTGTGAAATAGTTTTTTTGATGTTTTAGTTAGTTTCCGGGTTATATTTTATTATTTTATTTAATTTCACCTCGTTTTTAAACTAATTTTCCGATATTTTATAAATCAACCAAACCGGAAGGAAACTGTCTTCCGGTATTATAAATTTACATCTTTTATTTAATATAAAGTTTTCGATCGAATTCTAAATTTCGTGAAAAATCTAAATTATATTATAAGCTTAAAATAGGAATAAAAATCGTATCAAAAAATTTGAAAAAAAATTAAAAAATTGAAAATCCACCAAAAAGAGAATAGAGAAAATTTTATATGGCTTTATCTCCTCTTTCACCGGTTCTAATTCTAACCACTTCTTCTACAGTTGATATGAAGATTTTACCATCACCAATATTTCCTGTTTGACCAGTTTTTACAATGCTTTTAACTATGTCTTCTACTTCTTCATCCTTGGTCACTATTTCAATTTCAGTTTTAGGTAAGAGATCTACTTTGTAATCCCGTCCCCGGTAGCTTTCAGTTATACCTAATTGTCTCCCTCGACCCTTCACATCCTTTACAGTTATTCCATTGCATCCGATTTCCTCTAAAGCTTGTTTTACGTCTTCCAACTTATTTGGTCTTATAATAGCGATTATCTTTTTCACAAATCCCACATCCTAAAAAAATATTTTGATTGTTAAACAAGTTGATATATGGGCACTTGTCATTTATAACTATTTATGACAATCTGTAACCGGATTCCTCGTGTAGAGTAATGTCTAGACCACTTATCTCTTGCTCCTCTTCCACTCTTAGACCTATGGTTTTATCTATAACTTTACCGATTATTAAGGTCATAATAAGTGAATATGCACCTATGGATAAGATTGCTAAAAGTTGGATACCTAATTGTGCTGGATTACCGTATAATAAACCGCCTTTAATTGCACTATTTATTGCTGTAGTTGCAAATATTCCTGCACCAATAGTTCCAACAATACCGCAAACTCCGTGAATTCCGAATACATCCAAAGCATCGTCGTATCCCAGTCTAGATTTGAGACTTGAAACCGCGTAGTAAGCAAAGAAACTACCGGCGAATCCGATGATTAGGGAAGCTGTGAAGTTAACATAACCTGCAGCAGGAGTGATGCATGCAAGACCTGCTATTGCACCTGATAATGCACCGAGAAGTGTAGGTTTGCCTGTTTTTAGTTTA
Organism: Methanobacterium sp.; assembly: GCA_003166335.1. GTDB lineage: Archaea > Methanobacteriota > Methanobacteria > Methanobacteriales > Methanobacteriaceae > Methanobacterium_A. Next base: position 1,583 of record PMWA01000122.1, read on the forward strand.
TCCATAAGCATCCATGTCAACATACCCATTGCAGCGGCGGAGTTAGTGACAATCATTGCTGATACTGCTAAATTGGTTGCTCCTAACGCGGATCCCGCGTTAAATCCGAACCATCCGAACCATAGAAGACCTGTACCGAGTATGGAATATCCTAAGTGGTGGGGTAATAATTTAGTATTTTTACGTACACCCATTAATAGTACTAACGCTAGGGCTGCCATTCCACAATTAAGGTGGACTACAGTACCTCCTGCAAAGTCTAAGGCACCCATTTGAGCTAGCCATCCTCCACCCCACATCCAGTGTGCTACAGGTATATATACAAGTGTGAGCCATACTGGTATGAATGCTAACCACGCTGTGAATTTCATTCTCTCCACTACCGCACCCGATATGAGAGCTACGGTTATAGCTGCAAATGTCATTTCGAATACTGCATATAAGCCTTCAGGTATTGTAGGGGCATAGGTTGATAATGCATTGGATTCTACAACATTGTTGAAGAAGGGATTGCTTAAGGTCCCTATAAATCCGTATATATTATGTCCAAATGCTAAATCGTATCCATAAATGAACCATAGGATACTCACAATTGCAAATGCTACAAAAGAAAGAAATATAGTATTTAAAACATTTTCTCTTCGGATTAACCCCCCATAGAAGAGTGCTAAACCAGGAATTGTCATTAAAATTACTAACGCTGTTGATATAAGCATCCATGCTGTATCTCCAGAGTTGAGAACTAGATCCATAAATAGTTTCCTCCATTTAATTAAATTAAATTTAAATTGATTGGTTTGGTTGATTTATTCAAGAATTGCAAATGCGTAGTATTATGTAGTTTCTAAATAAATTTCTGCGAATTTAATTTTGATTAGATTGTATTAGTTGAACTAAAGGTTTAGAGTTCGAAATTTCTGCATTCTTTTTATTCCTGAAATAAAACGGAAAAATACCGGAAGTATGCATCCGTTTGGAATAGGATATAGGAAACCTCATTCCGTTAAACTAATTTTTGAAAAATAGTATATAACATTTATGGTTAATAATGAATATTCATTATAAAATTAGATTTGGAAAACTAAAAAAAATATTTTATCCAAAAAAAAACGATCCCTAGTTTAATATTCTTAAAATTCAAATATTTATTCTAAATTTAATTTGAATAACTTTAAAAAATATTAAAAAATAAAAAAAATATTAAAAATTTATTTATAAGTTATAGGGGCTTCTAAGCCTGCCATTTTAACTCCAGTAAGAGCTGATGATTCTACCGTCAAAGCACGTAAATCATCCTTCTCTAATTTAAGGATATCAGTATTACCTGCTTGTTGAGTTAGCATAACAGCTTCCTCAGTCATTGCTTCTATATAACGGGCCACTCTTTTACCAGCTTCTAAATAATCTAAACGTCTTCTAAGTTGAGGATTCTGTGTTGCAATACCTTTCTTGCAAGTTCCAGTATAACACGTTTGACAAACCCGGCAGCCTATTGAAACTAGAGCAGCTGTTGCGATATAAACTGCATCTGCACCTAAAGCAATAGCTTTAGCCACATCAGCACCGTTTCTAATACCACCACCAGCCACTAGATTCACATCTTCCCTTAAATTAATATGTTTAAGTGCCTCATCAGCCTCCACAATAGCGGCGATGGTGGGAACTCCAGAATGCTCGGTAACTATATCTGGCCCGGCACCAGTTCCACCTTGCATACCATCCACTACCACAATATCTGCACCTGCTTTGGCTGCAATCTTAACATCATCACTAACCCTTCCTGAGGTGAATTTCACGATAATTGGTACTTTCCATTCCGTTATCTCCCTTAATTGAGATATTTTCATACTAAGATCCTCAGGTCCTACAATATCCATATGTCGGGCAGGACTCAGGGCATCGGATCCTTCAGGTATCATCCTGATACGAGATACGTCAGAAGTTACTTTTTCACCTAATAGATGACCCCCCATACCAGATTTAGCTCCTTGACCAATTTTTATTTCCACTGCTTCGGAGTTATTTAGATAAGCAGCAGAGACACCAAAACGACCAGAAGCATATTGTGCTATAAGTTTAGATGCATATTTCCTCTCTTCAGGGAGCATTCCTCCCTCTCCAGTGTTAGTAGCAGTACCAGAGAGAGTTGCACCCATAGCCAGAGCTATTTTAGCTTCTTTACTTAGAGCACCGAATGACATGGCAGCGATCATTATAGGAGTATCCAATACTAATGGATTTTCAGCATACCGCGTTCCCAGAACTACCCTAGTATTGCACGGCTCCCTGTATTTGTCAATGGGTGGTCGAGATACCTGGGCTGGTACAATCACTAAGTCATCGAATGTTGGAATAACTCGGGTGGCTCCGCAACCCCGTACTTTGTAGCTGCCTTCAGTTGATTTCCGATTTATCTCCACTAAATCAGTAAATGACCATACATTTCTACGATCCTCTGGAACGGCGTTAACTTCTATTGCATTATTGGG
>PMWA01000077.1 GCA_003166335.1 Methanobacterium sp.
CATGAATTCCAAAGGATAGAATTAGTGTGGCTGGGAACTCCAGCGCAGGTGGAGGAAATTCGTGACGCTACTCTTCATATATCTCAGGATATGGCTGATGAAATGGAGTTGGAATGGTACACTGAAGTGGGTGATGATCCTTTCTATTTGGAGGGTCGTAAGACCGAGGAACGTGGTATTGAGTTTCCGGATATTCCCAAGTATGAAATGCGATTGGTTGCCCCTACTCAGGATAAAGGAGTGGCTGTTATATCTGCTAATATTCATGGAACTCACTTTATCGAGGGTTTCTCTATAAAAGAAGCTCATAATCATCGCATATGGACGGGTTGCACTGGTGTTGGCATTTCCCGGTGGATATTCGGATTTTTGGCTCAGAAAGGTTTCAATAATGATAATTGGCCAGAAAAAGTTCTTGACCGGGTTAAAATGGTTAAAGCACCTAAAGTTTTGACTTGGCCTTAAAAAATTTTTTTTTTTTTTTTAGATTAAATATTTTGATGTTAAAGCAAAAATAAAGTATAGAATTAAATTTGAGTAAAAAAATGATTAATTTTAAAGATTATTTTGTAGGTTTCGGATTTCTCTTGTTGCTTATTTTATATATAGTGCAAAGAATACGAATTCGCTCTAAGCGAAAAAAAGAAATTACTGAGAGAAAAAATAAAAGGAAAAAACAAAGGAAGAAAAGAAAATAAATTATTTCATCATTTAAAGTGTTTTAAAGGTATAATTAATTTTTTATTAATATAAAATTCTTTTTTATTTATTCTTCCTCTTCATCTTCAATACGCTCCTCTAATACTTCTTCAACTGCTATTTCTGAGGTTTCTTCCGGTGATTCTTTTATCAATTCTTCAGTTACTTCCTCAGATGCAGGTTTAACTACTTTTTCTGCCTCCTCATTCACTTTTTTCTCAAAGACATCTACAAATTCCACTTTATCTACGTTATCCATGTTCTCCCAAATATCCCGTGCTATACGGAAACGAGCGAATGTGATATCCATGTAAGGTTTTTTATCGAATTTAGTCATTTCATCCATGTATATAACAACTTTTTCATCTTCAATTTGGACTATATGTTTGGTGGAGTCAATGTTGGGGTTAGGATAGTGTAAATCAATCATGCTTCTAATCTTCTCTACATCATCCTCTATTATTTTCTGGACTTTAATCTGATACTGTAGAGTTTTACCCGCAAGTTCATGGTTAAAATCTACTCTAACTCTACCCCCACTAATACTCCTTATTTTACCAGTTGAACCTTCAGAGGTGATACTCATCCCTACTTGGGGTTTTATGCTTTGTTTACGGAATTCTGACATGGGTATGAGTTGTATTAATTTAGGGTCTCGTTCACCGAATCCTTCCGATGGCGGAATTTCGATTTCTTTCTTATCCCCTTCATCCATATCAATGAGAGAGTCTTCAATACCTTTAAGTACATGCCCCGCGCCGACTATTATGGGAATTGGTCCGTAAATCTTATTTTCTAGTTGTATACCTTCTTCTTCCGCCACCTTTTCAATAGTTGTATCAAAAACTTCGTCGGTTTCCTGAACCCTTCCAGTATATTCTAATCTTAAAAAATCTCCTTTTTTCACTGACAAATCTCTAGCCTCCTGTGTGGTATTCTCTTTTTAAATTCTTTTAGAACTTCATTATTCTTATAGTTTAAGATACGTATTACTGATGGATAATTTTCAATATATTTATGTATAGTATCCTTAAAAATCCCTGCCTCCATAGAAGATAGAATTCTCTGCTTGTAATGACGACTAAATCCCTGAGTAATCAAATTTTGGATTTCATCCAAATTTTTAAAGGGTCTATTCAATAGTAATGCATTCACAGTCTTATTATCAATCAAAGCTAACCTTTCAATATCTTCCATAGAATCTTCATTCACTCTACTTAATATAGTCTTTGAATCTCTTATATTATTTAATGGTGCCCTTAAATGATTTATTTCTCTGTTTAATATTTTTATCGATTCCAGTGGTAGCATATCCTCTACCATTTTTAAATTAGAGTTAAGTATTGCCTCCCGTATCTTCGTACCACTTACGCCTTCAACTCTTTTTATAAAAAGAAATTTATTTTTAAAGTCAAATTTAATCTTTTTAAGAGATTTTGAAAGAGAGACTATTACATAATTATCTTCATCAAGTTTCCCATCGAATAGAATTTCTTTACTTTCTAAATCAACAATTTTATAGGGTTTTGGAACCACTGCAAATCCCTGGTTTATCCGTTTTAGTATCTTATCAAATTCTTTAAATGGTTTATATCCTCGGGGAATGTAATCAGCATCTATTGATTTGAACATTTTCGCGAGACATAAGGAGTACTGGCCAGATCCCATTATACCCATGGGAGGTCCTTCAACCACAATATCCGCTCCAACAAGGATTGCTGCATCGGCGCGGGCTTTTCTAGTCATTACGTAAGGTAAACCTCTTCCGCTACGCTCAAAAGGCCCCGGAACAATTGCGGTGAAAATTCCATCAGAAATTTGCTTTTTAGCTTCCATCATACAATGGAGATGACCATTATGGAGGGGTGAATACTCTGTGAAGTCTGCTATTATCTTTACATCATTTCTCACCTCTCCAAATAGAGGTTTCTTCTCCACATCTCCCAGTATAAGTTCTTTATCTCTTTTAAGGATACTCCCAATAAATTCTTCTCTATAGATCATGATGCATATCTCAATATAATTGTTTAAAATAGGATTCATCTATTTTTAAGATGATAGTTAAATAAATCAAGTATAATATCATTATCTTTTTTAATTTTTTATTTTTTTGAGTCTGTTTTAGATGAAAATTTAAGAATTAAATAGAACTTTTTATAATTAGTTTTTCATTCTTAAACTAAAAAAAAGTTATTGAAATTTATAAATCCATTTCATTTATTTTAGTAGATTTTTTAACACTCAAAAATTAACAATAAAATAATAATATGAAAAATGATTTTGGATAATTATTTAAAACTGAAGGTTATAAAAATGGATTTCTGGCTTAAAGATTGTAAAATCGTACCGGAAAATATAGAAGTTTCTATAAAGATTGAAAATGGTAAAATCATTTCCCTTAAAAAAATAGCCCCTCGTAGAGCGGAGATTATCAATATGAAGGGTTCAGTAATTTTACCTGGTTTAATCGATTCTCATGTTCATCTCAGAGATCCAGGATTGACTTATAAAGAGGATTTCCGGAGTGGGACCCGTGCAGCGGCAATTGGAGGATTCACCACCATAATTGACATGCCTAACACAATACCCCCCACTAACACTCCTCATGCTTTCTTAGAAAAGCTTAAAATAGCCGGTAAAAAAAGTTTAATTGATTTTGGTTTTCATGCGGGTTTGGGCAAATTAGCAGACATAAATAAAATTAATAAGTTCAAACCTGCTTCTTTTAAAATTTATATGGACCTCATTGATACAAACTTTTTAGACGAAATTTTCAGTGTATTATCAAAAATGAGTGATATTAAACCTCTTATATCATTACATTGTGAAGATAAAGATATTGTAACTAATAATACTAATAAAGAGCGGGAAAAAAAGAAGATTAAACCTGAATTTTATGCAAATGCCAGACCACCGCTGGCAGAAACTACTGCAGTATCAAATGCTCTTTCATTGGCTCAAAAATATGGTTTAACTATTCATATTTGTCATGTTAGTGTCAAAGAATCTGTTGAACTTATAAACAACGCTAAAAAATCGAATATTAAAGTAACATCGGAAATAACTCCCCATCACCTTCTTTTAAACCTAAATTATCTAAAAAAATGTGGTAATTTCGCAAAAACCAATCCACCACTGCGGGATAATGAAAATAAAATAGAATTAAGTTATTTATCAAATATAGATATTATAGGAACTGACCATGCACCTCATACCATAACTGAAAAGGAAAAAAACATGTGGGATGCCCCTCCAGGGATTCCAAATTTAGAAACTACATTACCACTCCTTTTAACTGAGATAAACAGACATAATATCAATTTTGCAGATTTAAAGAGGTTAATATGCGAAAATCCATCTAAAATTTTCCATCTTGAGAATAAAGGTTTTATAAAAGAGGGTATGGATGCGGACATTGTAATGGTGGATATGAAAAAAGAAGGGATTATAAACCCTGATGATTTCAAATCAAAGGCAAAATTTTCACCTTTTAAAGGATTTAAAGTTAGAGGGATGCCAATTATGACTATGGTGCGGGGAGAGGTGGTTATGGAAGAAGGAGATGTTTTTAAGAATAAAGGAAAGTTTGTTTATTCATAACTAATACTATATAAAAATATGAATTGAAATATTCAGATAAAATTACTGAATACATGTATTGATATTTAAATCCGATAAAAAATTTTTGAAATAGGTGATAATAGATGTGTGAATCAACCGTTTACAGTATGGATGGGGTTAAAATAATGGAAGATGTTATCTCTATAAAGATTAATGATGACATAATTGATTTAGCGGATATTTTAAATCAGAAAAAACAGTTAAATGGTAATATAGTTGAAATTGATCTGGATAAACACAGTATTTATGTAGATCTCAAAAATTAATATCAAATTTAAAATTAGTATTTAATAAAAAAAATAGATTTTGGTGGGGAAAAAAATAATCCACCTCAAAAAAAATTGGAAATTTTTATTTTAGTGAAAATGCTTCTTCAGGGCAAGCTGTTATACACTGATCGCAGAGTATGCAGAAACCTTTAAGAGGTACTTTTTCGCCAGGTTCGAGTTTCAGCATTTCATATGGACATACTTCTATACAGTCTCCGCACTCATTACAGAGTGAAGGATTGAACTGTACCCTTTTTCTTGTTACCACTTCACCATTTATTACTTTGTTAACATCCACTAGGCTTAATGCTCCTTCGGGGCAGACGGTTGTGCAAGCACCGCATCTGGTGCACATGGCTAAGTAAGGTTCTTCAGTGGTTTCTTTGTCACCAGGTACCTCCATTCCGGTTTTGGTTACTACTCTTATAGCTTCGGTTGGACAAATCCTAGCGCATGCTCCAATGTTTTCACATTTTCCTTCATCGAAGACTAATCCAACATCAGATGCGGGTTTAGCAAGTCCTAACTCCACATCCCATTCGATTGCATCTACAGGACACATTTTTGCGCATAATCCACAATAAGTGCAGACTTCTGGAAGTTCCACTGTAAGTTTAGATGTTTTCTCCTCAATAAAATCTCCAGGACATGCTTCTACACATATATTACATCCTATACATGTATCTTCATCTACTTCGAATTTAGTCACTTCTCTGGAGCGTTTTTGTGGTTTTTTACCTGATATATAGACTGCATTCCATGGGCAGGTTTGTGAGCAAATTCCACAGTAGATGCATTTTTCTTCATCTATTTCAATGGTTCCACCAGGTTCTGAAAGTGTAATGGCTTCTACAGGACATTCTTCTACACACAATCCACATCCAACACAGTCTGAAATATATATAGGTCCTGTTATTTCTTCTTCTATTTTCGCGGGTTCTTTAACACCCTCGATTCCTATGACGTCCACTGGACAGATATCTACGCATCGTTGGCACATTACACAGTAACCCTCTAGCGGAATTTTTTTCATTTCGCCTTTATCCAGCTTCATGATCTGGGGTGGGCAAATTTCTACACATTCTCCGCATTCATCACATAATGAAGGGTTAAATACAATACGGGTCTCAGTCTTACCATCCTCACCAATAACTATTTCACCGGTTTTGAGAGCGCCTTTAGGGCAGACTTGCACACATTTAGGCTCGCCTGCACACATATCACAGTAGATTACATCTTCTGGTGATACAGCTATGGCTGCGGTAGGACAGATTCCCTGGCATGCGCCACATCTGATGCAGTCTTCTTTGTTGACTACTATCATTTTTTTATCACCTTTTACGGTTTAGAATTTATTGATTAAATTTCCTTCACTATCGAATACTTCTAGGGTAGCTAATCTCATCTGGCTGTCTATAGTGTGAGTTGCGCAGGATAGACATGGATCATATGATCTGATTACCATTTCCATTAGGTTGAAAATGCTGTCATCCACTTCTACACCTGGTTTTATGTAGTCTTTTGCAACTTTCTGGATACCCATCTCCATAGCTGGGTTGTTTTGGATGGTTGCAACTACAATGTTAGCTTTAGTGATTTGTCCATTATCATCACAGGCGTAATGGTGAACTAAAGTTCCTCGTGGCGCTTCTACTATTCCTACACCTTCACCGGCCTGTCTTTCTAATGGTTCTGGGAATTTAGGACCTGATAAGTCATCTTCTAAAGCATCAGCAGCTAATTCTGTGGCTGCTATCAGTTCTATTAGTCTAGCCCAGTGGAATAATAGGGTTTGTTGAGCGTATCCGAAAGTGTCTTTGAACTCTTTGAAGTAATCCTGGGCCTGTGGCGCAGCATCTGGCATTTTATCAGCCACATTAATCCTAGATAATGGTGCTACTCTATAGATACCTTCAGGGTAACCTAAATCTTTAATGTATGGGAATTTTAGCCATGAATATGGTTTAACATGCTCTGCTATATTATCTAAATAGTTTGCTGATTTGAAATCTCGGAAAAAGTTACCTTCCTCATCTTTTATTCTCACATCACCATCGTAGACATCCCATACACCATCCTTTGTAAGAGCAGTGTGTTTGGTTACTATGTTACCTAATGAGTTTACTAAGTCAATATTTTCCTCGAATATTGGTTTAGCTGTCTCTAAAGTTGCTACTGCTAGTTCAACATTCCTTTGAGCTTTTTTAAGGAGGTCTTTTTGGGTTTCATCATCTAGTTCTGTAGTTATTCCACCAGGAGTCGATGATGTGGGGTGTATGGATCTTCCACCAATGGCTTTAACTATATCTAAACCGTTTTTTCTGAGTTCTATAGCTTGTAAAGCTAATTCTGGTGCGTCTTTTATGATCTGGAATACGTTTCTAGTTTTTCTGTCTTTTCCTGCTATGAAGTCAGGTGCTGCTAAGAAGTAAAAGTGTAGTGCGTGAGAGTGGGTGTAAGATCCCCAATTCATAATCTCCCTCATACGGTAAGCAGTGGGGAGAATATCTGTTGATTCAAATCCAAAAATAGAATCAACGGCCTTAGCAGCGGCAAAGTGATGTTGCACATCGCATATACCACAAATTCTAGGAACAATTCTTGGTACTTCTTCAATGTTTCTTCTTTGTAGGAATTTTTCAAATCCTCGGAACTCCATAACATGAAGTTTAGTGTCCTGTACATTACCTGCATCATCTAGTTCTACTGTGATTTTTGCGTGACCTTCAATTCTAGTTACTGGTTCCATTGTTAATCTAACCATCTATTTTCCCTCCTTTTTCACTTTCATAGGTACTAATGCAGATGCGAATGTGAATTGGTAGAATGTACCCACCATATCATCTACTTCATTTGCTACTTCTTCTGGATCTACGGTTTTATCCCTTTCCACTCCGAAGTCAGATCCAATAGCAGAAATCATTTTAGCACCTTGATCCATGACATTTGGAGTTGGTCCGTAGCATCCTCTACATTGAACTGCTATAGTGGGACATTCTGCTCCGCAAATGGAAGTAGTGGATGGTCCCATACAGATCAATCCTTGCGGTACCAGGCACATTTCTGGTTCTGGTACTCCTAATTCGAATTGTCTTATGATTTTATCCATAGCCATTCCTTCTGGAGGTTTTTCTCGTGGACATACTTCACATAAATTAGTTTTTGGTAAAGTTATCTCTTTACCTGTTAGCAAGTTTACAATTGCTTCTGCAACTACATCAGATTTACATGGACATCCTGGTATGGAGAGATCCACATCTATAGCTTCTGCTAATGGTCTTACCCTGCTTTCTAGGTGTGGTATCTGTTCATGTGGTATTACGCCTTCGGGGTTTGGTGTACTTGGTGAGTTAATGTAAGCTTCCTCTATGAGCTCTTCCGGTGTGTGGAGGTTTCCAACTCCCTGCGGTCCGCCGTAACATGCACATACACCGTAAGCGATGACTATTTTGGCTTTTTTCCGGAGCATTTCCGCTAATTCACGGTTTTCATCGTTCCGGATGCCTCCTTCTATAATTATAGCATCTAAATCATCTGGGACTTCATCATATTTTACGTCCATTAATACTGGGCTGAATTCGAAGTCTGCCAATCCCATTACGTCTATGATTTTTTCGTGTATATCTGCAATGGATAGGTGACAGCCTGAACATCCGCTCAGCCACATGGTTGCGATTTTAGCTTTTTCTGCCATTTATTTACACCTCTTATGCTTCAACTGCTAGCTGTTCTTTGAGTGGGGATGGTCCAAGAGCTCTGATACGATTTACCATCATGGTTACTGTATCTGCAAATTTCTCTCCTTCAGATGCAGATATCCAGTCATGGTGTATTCTTTCTCTTCCGATTCCCAATTCATCTGCCAGTTTGTAAATTAATCTCATTCTTCTGTCTAATTTGTAGTTTCCAGCGTCGTAGTGACAGTCACCATGATGACATCCAGCTACGAGAACACCGTCTGCTCCTTCTCGGAATGCTTTAAAAATAAATTGTGGTTCAATACGTCCCGAGCACATTACCCTTATTACTCGGACGTTTGGAGGATATTGCATCCTTGCGGTACCAGCAGTGTCAGCTCCACCATAAGAGCACCAGTTACAACAAAACATAACAAGTCTTATATCATCCTCAGCCATAGAGTTTCCTCCTTAATTGTCGATTTTTTTTTATAACTAATTTTAAATGTACCTTAAATTTGTACATTAATATATGGATATAAAAATAGTTATTATAAAGGTTACTTATAATACAAATTCGAAAAGCTTATATATTTGAATATGATTGTTTTAATTTTTAATACTCAAAATAAAAGATTAAGAATGCTTCATATGATTTAATAAACATTTAAACTTTCATAAATCCCTGAAAATTTAATATTTATAATCAAAATGAAAGTAATAAATTTTAAGAAAATTTTGATTGTACATAAAAAAATCCATTCAAATTAACTTTGTTAATTAAGAAGAATTATTAAATAAAACAAACTACAAAGATTATATAATTTAACATTATAAAGTAAAGGAAATGATTTTATTAATTAAAAATTTGGTGGTGGTTGAACTGCTGCTTGAAATAACTGATTTGGCTGTAGAAGTGAATGGAAAAGAAATTTTGAGTGATATAGATTTATATATTGAAAAGGGAACAACACATGTTCTTTTAGGACCTAATGGCTCTGGGAAAAGTACATTATTTATGAGTATACTAGGATTCCCCAAGTATAAAATAACTAATGGAGAAATTATATTTAAAGGTGAAGATATAACCAATTTATCCACCACAGAACGAGTAAAAATGGGCATTGGCGTCAGTTTCCAGAATCCTCCAGCTATAAGAGGAGTAAAACTCCAAGATCTACTTAAAATTGAACATCATGAAAGCAGTGAAGAACTAAGCCCAGAGATGATAGAACTCTCAAACAAACTCAAATTCGACGATAAATTTCTAGAAAGAGATGTAAATCTGGGCTTTTCTGGGGGAGAAGTTAAAAGATCAGAAATATTACAGCTTCTAGCACAACAACCCGACTTCATTATGTTTGATGAACCTGATTCAGGAGTGGACATTGAAAACGTGGAACTTCTGGCTGAAGAAGTAAACACCTTACTAGATAAAGAGAAAAAACCAGGATTAAGAGAAAAATCTGGACTTTTAATAACTCATCTCGGCTATATACTCAATTTTGTAGGAGCAGACACCGCCCATGTACTTATGGATGGCAAAATAGCCTGTTCAGGAAATCCTGAAGAAATTTTAGAAGACATTAGAAAAGAAGGATTTAAAGGATGTGTTGAATGTTGCAATCTGATACACTGAAAAAACGGGCTGAAAAAGCTAAAAAGAAGAAAGCTGCACTGGGCAAAGATATAGAATTGGATAAATTTGAATCCGAAGAAGCTGGCGAATATGAAAAGATGGAATCGCTAGAGGAACTCCCGGAAAAATATAAAAAAGATATTCTCCAGGTAGGAGTCCAACCTACAGGAACTGGACGAGCAGGTTCTTTCTTACAAATTGACCAATCCGGAGTGTGTAGCAACTGCAATACAGAATCCATAGAACTCATGAATATGAAAGATGCTCTTGAAAAGTATGATTGGGTAAATGATTATATGTGGAAGGCTGTGGCGATAGATACTGATAAATACACTGCAGAAACAGCTTTAAGAGAGTCAGGTGGTTATTTCATAAGGTCTTTGCCTGGTTCGAAGGAAATATTCCCAATTCAGGCTTGTATGTTTATTGGCGGTTCAAACGTTGCTCAAACTGTACATAATGTTATAATTGCTGAAGAAAATAGTGAATTGCACATCATAACCGGTTGTGCAACCGGATCAGATATTCAAAGAGCACTACATGTCGGAGTATCAGAATTTTACCTCAAAAAAGGTGCAAAGATCACATTCACAATGGTCCACAATTGGGCAGAGGAAGTAGAAGTCCGTCCCCGTACCGGAATTATTATGGGAGATGATTCAACTTATATTAGTAACTACATTCTTACCAGCCCAGTTAAGACTATTCAAACTTATCCTACTGCTTATTGTCAGGGAAAAAACTCACGGGCAGTATTCCAATCCATATTAGGTGGACAGAAAGAGTCTTTATTAGATTGTGGTTCTAGAGCTATTCTCACTGGTAAAAATTCTAGTTCAGAGATGATTACCCGGGCTGTTTCCAAGGATAAATCCCAAATATACACTCGGGGACATTTAGCAGGCAAATCTCCAGATGTTAAAGGACATTTAGAGTGTATGGGATTAGTTTTATCTAATGATTCATTGATCTACTCTGTTCCAGAGCTTGAAGGAAGTTCAAAGGATCTAGAATTATCCCACGAGGCAGCTGTGGGTAAAATAGCCGAAGAAGAAGTTTTATATCTCATGTCCCGTGGTTTAACTGAAGATGAAGCAGCAAGCATGATTGTAAGGGGCTTCCTAAGCCTGGATATCACTGGACTGCCACCTGAACTCGCTGCTGAAACCAAAAGAATGCTAGACTTGAGTTTACAAGGTATGTAAAAAATTAGACTAATATTAATATTTTTTTTAGCATTCTAATAATTTTTTTTTTAATTTTAGAATAAATTTTTTGTTAAAAAAAATTTTTTAAATAAACAAATGTAGTGGGAATAAATATTTTTAATAGATATTTATTCTGAAATTATTATGAATTCACCTACTTTTTCCACTTTTCCAAATGGAACAAGTAAGTTATCTCCTTTTTTCTTAGCACCTTTAACATTTACATTTCGTCCTTTATCCACTTTTATGACTACGTCAGTTATTTTACCTGTTTTTCCATTTATTATTAGTTCCTCTAACTCTCCTAATATGCGTGCATTATTGGTAGCCACCTGATATCCTTTAATTTCACTCCAAACTTTTTCTTCCCCTTTTATTAATTTCCTCTCTTCCACAACCATATTTTATCACCCTTAATTTTTCACGAGTTACTTGAAAGATGTTCTTCTAGGAATTTTATGTCATCTTGACTATTAATATTTAAAGCCAATTCAATTTCATTAATTAAAAGAACTTCCTCATCTTGTTGCTTGTTTATACTCCTCAAAATATTTAAACCTGATGGTATTATGCTCTTCAATTGCCAAGATGGTTTCAAATTATATGTTCTATATAATTCTGGATGAACTGCAACACAAAGGGCATCTTTACCACAATTTTCATACTTTTGTATAACTTGATCTAAGGTAGAACTTTTTATTAATGGTAAATCTGCAGTAATTGTTAGTAAAACGTGTTCTGAATTGAATTTTGAGATTATAAACCTCAAATCTGATATGTATCCCTCTCCGGGAGTTCTAATTATTTTTATACCCTTATTTTTTATGTATTCCTCGGTTTTAGGAGTGTATTTGGTAGTTGCAACTATAATGCTATCTATTTTTTCTGCACCATAACATGCCTGGATGACACTTTCTATCATGGGCTTACCGTTGATCAGGATAAGAGGTTTTTCTAGTTGGGATTTCATTCTGGTGCCTTTCCCACCAGCCATTATCAAGGCAATTATCATTTAAGGTATCTCCATAAATTAGAGAAAAAATAAATGTTTTAAAGCAAATTTAATATAAATTTTTATAAATCATGTAATTATAAGAATCCCAATATACATTTTTTTTCGAAAACTTAATTTTTATTTTTTATTATACTTTATTTTGGATTAATGGTTAATTTTGTTCTGTTGCAGTCTTCTTCGCTGACCTAATATGCAAGCACCTCCCCTTAAACCTCCTAATGGAATTTTAGGAGTACCCATAGAGTTCATGCACCGTGCCATTACAGCTGCACCCAATGCTAGTGCATCTGATACAAAAATAGTTTCTTTGAAGTAACTTTTAGTATGATCTAAAATTAAGTTAGGCTTTCTGCCGGTTATACCTGCCCTACCAGTCACTCCCAATACTGAACCTTCTTCAATTACTCCTTCATCTAATGCTTCTTCTACTAACCGTTTCACTATCAAAGCACTTACATGATCCAAAGTAGCGAATAAAGTATGTATACCCGATTCCGAGAATATTTCATTACCAATTTTAACGAGCTGAGGAATCTGATCACCATTAATCCCTATATCACATCCTATAAGCGTGGTACCAGCATCATAAGCTGCTACAGGATCAACAGGTACTGTTCCAAATCTATCCCTTCCTTCTGGAACTTTTCTGATATCCACATATTCATGAACCTTTTCTGCATAGGATTTAGCCGCCTTCCAATCTGCATTTTTTAGTACATCCTTTGTATAAAGATCCAATGCAGCTCCACCTCTTTTATCCACTTTTTCAGTTCCACGAATTATAGCATCTGATACAGCTCCTGCCAAACCACAGAAGTTTCCAACTGTACGAGCATAAGGCTCTTCAGCATTAGTTATTCGACCTGCTAAAGTAGTTCCAAAGTCCATGGAAACCACCGGATTGCGATAATCAATATTAGTCCACTTAGCGCCTGCCTTAATACCTGCAGTAACTAATTCACCCTCCATTTCATTAGCAACCACCACCTTTCCCGTAGGAGGAACCACGCTAACCACAGCTCCGTCAAACATCACCTGATCAATAAGTGTGTAGCCTCTTAAACGTTCAGGGAAGTTTTCAATAGACATTGCTGGAGACATTTTACGAGGTGGTATACCAGCTTCCAAACAACCATTTGCTAAAGCTATTATAAGATCTCCCACCTCTTTTGGAGAAGCAAATCCTGCTGTCACACCGGTTGAGCGCACCACGAAATCAAGATCTTCATCTATATTTATTTTAGACCTTTTAACAGATTCTAGGATAGTATCCTTCACCATTTCTGAGACGGATTCTTTAGTGAGTTCAACCTCCCAAACTGTCTCACCAAAGATTTTCTCTCCCTTTTTAGGTGGTCTTATGTCTCGTGTCATCTTCACGGTTTTATCAAGAAGATAAGTGTGACTATTTTTAAGATTTGTTGCGGTTAAAATACATTTAGTAGTGGTATTTCCTAATTCCACTGATGCTACAATGTAATAAACATCAGGATCTGCGGATGTTCCTGCTCCTACTTTTTTTTTCACACTATAAGGGTTTGATTTCACATCTTCGATGGTTAAGTACTTACTTTTTGCGATAGTTGGTTTGGGACTTCTACTTAATATTCTCCTAAATGGTGACAAAAAGAATACCCCCTAGAATTCATGTAAAAATGTTAATCAAAAGGAAAATATATATCTATTGTGAATTTTAGTAATTGAAAAATTAAAAATTATTATAATATTTTCTAGACTTAAAAAAAGAATAATATAGATTGATTTTTTACATCAATCTATTTTGTTTTTTGATTTAAAGCAGTTTGAAGAATGGGTGTTCATCTATTGGTACTGTTCCAATATCTTTTGCTGCTTCGGCCATGAAGATGTCACACATAGCGCAGGCAGGGAATGCCATCTGAGCGTTTTCGATAGGTCCTATAAGAACAAAGTCTCCTCCAGCCATCAGCATGATAAGGTTTGATCCTACGTCAGCTACTGGCCAGGCTTCTGGGTGTCCCATTCCACCTTTTTCCACAGATTTTTTGTAGTTTCTCATCCAGTCCCATGCAGATGGTACATTGTGTATACCTGCTCCTGATGGATAACCCCATTTACTTTTTTGCATGAAAGATGTTCTGACTGCCGGACCTGCTCCCTGACCTAATGGTGTTACAGCCACATCCATAAGTGGCTTGTCTATACCGGACTCTACAGACATTTCTAACAGCCCTTTGTCTAAAACACTTCCACCATTCTCCCATATATCCATTTTACCTTGAGACGTCATATCCATAGCATTAAATCCTAAAACGATAGATGCGGTTAGATCTGTTTCTCCCACAGCTACTATCTCTGCTGCATCTGCAGCCATGTTTATGGAATTGTAGATTGCTCTGTCAGCCAGTCCTACTTCAGTAGCGTAATTTGCACCGGCTAACCTTGCTTCAGCTGATGTTGAATCTATCAAGAAGGGATAGTCTGAATGTTCGCCTACAAATTCTAGATATTTAACTATAGCCTCTGGTGTTTGTCCAAAGGTATGCACATAGTGTGGGTTACCGGTTGTATCTGACATTTCTTCCTGCACTTTCATTAGGGATTGTGCTGCTTCTTTGTCGAATACTCCAGCCTTTTCATCTTCTATTATTTTGTGTCCACCATAAAATATGGTTCCTGCTAAAACAGTTGGATATTCTCCTGGCTGTCCACCACATTTAACGCCAGCTATATCTAATACAACTTGTTCTTTGTCAAATCTAAACATAATGATAAACCTCCTAAATTAAACTCCGCTTAAGGCTGTTAAGACTGCTCCTATCTTAACCACTTTGAATACCACAAAGAGGATTATGAGTCCTATTATTATTCCATATAAAATACCAATATCTCTTCCTATTTGTTGACCCATTCTCTGATTGACTTCACCCCATGTGAATTCAACTTTATCTTCCATGATATCTAATCTTTCATTAGCTTTGTTGAACTCATCACCTGGGACAATAACTTGAGGTATAATGTTTTCATCATCTGCCATTATAACTGGCCCCCATATATTACCCAAATTGCTGGAATAAGAATTAATACAACTGCTAATATAAAGCCTATACTAATTCCATATATACGGGTGGTTACAAGACCCATAAATAATCTTAGATCTCTGCCCATTATCGCAGTTCGATAAGTTACATCGTTTGCTACTTTTTCCATCCCTCTGAGGTTAGGTTTATTTGATACTTTCATATTTAAACCTCCATTTATATACCATTCAAGAGCAGTAAGGTTCCGACAACCAAAGTAAAGGCTAATCCAACCATAATTCCTTGAACTTTTCCAGTGTACATACCTGCGAATATTCTCTGTAAAGAAGCGGTTGCTTTAACTTGGGTTTGGATATTACGCATTCTAGCTTCAATTAAAGCCGTCTCAGCAGTCACAGGTACTATTGCATCAGCTTCTTCCTGCTCTCCACCACCCTCCTCTACTTTGATGACCATTGCTTCTTCTTCAAAAGCACCGGGATCCTTTTCAACACATTCTTTAATTTTTGCTTGTATAGATGGAGCGTCTTCTACATCTATTATACTGACTAATTCTAATTGTTGTTGGAATCTCTCAATACCTTCATCCGGTATATTTTCTATGTAGGGTATAGCTCCCTTAGCTTTTACGATACTTCGTTTTTCAGGGTCAACCCCATTGGCGTGTAGTGCTTGTATACTCTGACCTGTAATATGTCCCTGCACCTCTGATCCACATAAGACGAGGAATCGTATATTGGGATTAGATATCAGGTTAGCCATCATTTTCTCTATACCGAGATTTTCTGTCTTACAAGGACCTGCTATAGCAGCACCTGCATCCAATGGTATCTGTTCTATATGAGACGCCAAGGTCGCAGCTGCCACAGGACTTTCAGGGTCACCGACCACATAGTCCCCACTAATAACCGGCCATCCCTCTGCTGGTGATTTTTTTTCTGCCATTTTCTAACACCTCCTAAAAGAATAGAGCCACCATTATAACCATCCCTATTATGAATCCATAAACCATGTTGGTCAAGGTACCAGCTTGCATATAAACTCCTTCTCGTCCTGGGAAGGAATTATGCGGTTGACTGGTTGGATCCAATGAGTTATATAAATCGTCTATTCCAATCTCTAATTGATCTAGTTGTCTATTTACTCCATCTAGTGATAATATTACAACACCTTCCATAGCAGCTCCTAGAATACCTGTAGAAGGGTTAAGGGTTAAATTTGATTCAGGAGCAATTACTATTAAAGGTAACATTTCTGCCATTTTTATGCCTCCTTAATCTCCTTAACTTCCTTATCAAAATCCTCGCCCTCCTCATGAGGCCACCAGCCAGTCCATTTGACCAGTGCTGCTTCGTCTTTTGATGCCTGTATAAATGAGGTAATTGATACGAACCATCCTATAGCTCCAACTATAGCTATCACATACCATGCACTGCTAAATGGCATTGCAATAACGCCTGTTATTGCCATGGCGATGAAAGCTGTGCTGAAAGCTAATTTTAAAGTTCGGGTTCTATTTTCATTTGGACCTAAACAGGCGTTAAATGGATGTTGTATGGCCATAGTGTTCAGGATGAAAAATAGTGCGATGTATCCCGGGATGATTACACTGTGTAATATGTTTGGCATAGCGTAGGAGCCGGCGATAGCTGCTGAAAATCCGAGTACAGATATTGCGGCTGCACCTGCGAGTTCTATTGTGCAACGCATTAAGATTGGTATTTTCATCTTTAATACTGTAAGCCCTAATCCAGCCACTATTGCACCTACAATCATGGCCAGTACAACTCCCAGTACAGGTCCAATCCAAGTATAGCTTGTTCCAAGATAAACAGCTACTGATAATCCAGATAAAGCACCAACTAAACTAAATGCCAGTGACATGTATCCAATGGAAGGTACACCTGTACCTAAACCGTAACTAGCTACACGAGCTATTGCATCAGCACCCCAAACTATACCACATACTGCTCCTAATGCTGCAAGAAGGGGGCCAATTATCGGATTAATTGGAGTGAGGTATATACCTATAAGTCCTCCCACTATTCCCAGAGCTAAAGGTTTTCTCTTATCTACAGAGTTGGGTCCTCTACCATTTTCAGACATTAGAAACTACCTCCTTGAACGAGTAATACTCCTAATGCACCTACTATTGCAGAGGCAATGATACATGCTAATGCTGCTCTGGGGAGTCTGGCGAATTTAGGATCGTGGAATCCTTCAATAGTACCTCCAATGTTATAGGAAGCTATAACTGAATTTACGAAGAATAAACCTAATGCAAATGTACCGGCAAGTGTAGCTGCGCCTAGAGATACATATGCTCCAGACGGTATTGCGTAACCTGGAGTGGCTATTAGTGAATAGTAAAGGAAGTAATAAGCTAGTGCTCCTCCGAATCCACTTAATAATCCACCTATTATTCCACTTACAAAACATACTGTAGGTATTCCATGGCCTTCTGTACCTGGTGTTACGAATTTACTTTGCTCATATTTGGTTATAGGATCATGTGTGACTTTAGCTGATGATGGTACACATCCTACACCCCAGATATAAACCCAGTTACCTACTAACATAGTAATACCTAACATTAAAGCTGAACCAGCGCCACCTGCTAGTATGACTAGCCATAGTGGAGATGTGGTTGCTGCTGCTGCAGTTATGAGTCCGGTCATACCTCCTCCTGCTGCAAGCATGGCGGTTCCTGTTCCCACACCTGTTGCTGTTGCTATAGCTGCTGGAGCACCCCCTACTGGTATGAAGTGTACACCTCCACCAATAAGTACTCCTCCAACGGCTACAGCACCTATTAATATTAATGGGTCTACTACCATTGTGTTAACCTCCTATTTATTTTAAATATGGTCCGTATTTGTTTCTTGCAAATACTTCCATTCTATTGTTTATTATTATTATCAATATTATGATAATAAAGAGAATTGTTGTACCTACTGCTAAGGCTGTGTTAGAATCAGAATTACCCGGGAGAATAGTGCCAGTAACGCTTCCAAATATTCCACCTACTACTGTGCTCCAGAAGCTGAAAAATACGATTGCTCCGAAACAAAATCCTGTCACAGGTCCACCGTACTTGGCACAGAAGTTAACTGCATCTAAAGAGTTTCTGGCTCCGAGTTCAGCTTTTCTGGTGATGTCACCGTGAATTCGAACAGGGATACCTCCACCAAATGGGTATTGCTGGTACTCTCTTTCACCACCATAGTGAATATCGCCTGTTGATGAGCCTATAGCACCGATGGTTATTCCCCAAAGTACTGCCAGCATTGGCAGTGGGAATGGGTGTGCGAAACCTTGTATTGGCAAGGTCATTAAGTATGATACTCCAATTATTGTGAATGTAACT
>PMWA01000082.1 GCA_003166335.1 Methanobacterium sp.
GGAAGAGCGGGAGATCTGGCTGCTTTGAAATATGGTTATAATTTTACTACTTCTGATCTTTTAAATTTTATTCCGGGTTCATACAATGTTTTATAGAGAAAATTTAATATATCTCCGTTATTCCCAATTAGAGCATTTTTTCAATTTTTTTTAGGATAGATAGTTTTCATCGTGAATTTTTTGAAAAAAAAATTTAATTAATTAAAATTAAAAATAGGAAATTAAAGTAATCTTAAATTTTGTTAGAATATTTCTGGCTGACTGACTCAGTCTCCAAATTTAATAAATTTTTTAGGCTCGAAATTGGTTTTCATATCCCAAAAATAAGCTTCGCCCTTGGCAATGCGGAAGATTATGAGTCCAGGGTGGTCAAAAGTCATTCCAAACTCTTTAAGGAATGGTCTATCTTCTAAAACTTTCTTTTTGAGTTTTAGATCGTCTAAGAACTCTACTTCGCCCGCTACCCTCATCATGGTTCCTGATGCTTCGCCTGGTTTCCAGAAACATGCTTCTACCTTTCGATTTGCCTGAAGCTGACCATACATGTCTTTCATAGCTCCAATTTGGAAATAAAATCCTTTATCATTGGCAAACCAGAAACCAAGTGCCCTTACTCTGGGCTGATCTCCATCCATTGTTGCTAGGTAGCAAACAGGTGTTTCATTTGCAAATTTTACACAGTCTTTAAAATCCATTTTATAAATTCACCCCAATATAATTAAAAATATTTTTACATATTAATTATGAATTTATCTTAATAAAAACCTATTATTTTACCTATGAGTAAAATTCCAAATCCAATTATTCCCCCAAATCCTGCAATTAATACAGTTAGTATATTAATGGGTATCTTGAAGAATGGTAATAAGTTAAATAGGAATAGAACGATGAGACCTAAAAGTGCATGAGCTCCGATGTATAAAGCTATTTTTCCTATTCCGTATAGTATTCTAAAACCAAATATTGCAAGGATTATTATTACAATTCCAATTATAATAATGGTGGTTAAATCCATAATGTATCGTCACTCTTTATACTATATTTAATCCTTTTTGCATATGTTTTGATAACAAGCTGCCTGTATACCGTAGTTTTTTACCATTCCAACAATTTCTCGCTGATCAGTCTCTTTATCTTCAAATGAGACGGCTTGTTCTTGGTAGAGACTGAAGGGAGATTTCCTGCCCAAAACCCTTAAATTACCTTTATGCAATCTTATTCTTACGATGCCAGTGACTCGTTTCTGCATATTATCAATTAGACAATCAAGGTCTTCTCGTAGAGGTTCATGCCACAATCCATTGTAAATTAACTCAGAATAAGTTTGAGAAGTATTTTCAGCAAATTTTAACTCCTCCCTTGTGAGTACAATCTGTTCTAAAGCTTTGTGGGCGGTTATTATCAGAACGGCACCTGGAGTTTCATAATTTTCTCTTGATTTGAGGCCTATAATTCGATCCTCAATAATATCAATCCTTCCTATTCCATGTAATCCGCCGATTTGGTTACATTCTTTTATTATATCAACTGGATCTAATTTTTTATCATCTAATGCTATGGGGACTCCTTCTTCAAATCTGATTTCAAGTATATGGGCTTCATCCGGAGCATCGTTACTGGAGCGAGTCCAGTTAAATGCTTCTTCTGGCATTTCCACCATTGGATCCTCGAGTATATCTCCTTCAATGGATCTGCCCCAAATATTTTCATCGATACTGTATAGCTCGAAAATAGGTAGAGGTATGCAATGAGATTTTGCGTATTCTACTTCTTCACTTCTGGTAAGGTTTAAATCCCTTACGGGTGCTATTATCTGGCAACTTGATCCTGATCGAATAGTGGATTCAAATCGGAATTGATCATTGCCTTTACCTGTGCATCCGTGAGATATGGCTAATGCACCCTCTTTTTTGGCTAATTCAACGATTTTCATAGCAATTAATGGTCTTGCTAGGGCTGTGCTTAAGGGGTATCCTTCATATGTTGCGTTGGCTTTTATAGCTTTAAATATGTAATCTGTGGCAAATTCGTCTTTGGCATCGATTGTGTAATGTTTTGAAACACCGATCTTATGTGCAACTTGACTAGATCTTTTTACTTCTTTTTCTGGTTGCCCTACATCCACACAGGCAGTTAGGACTTCCATGTTATATTTTTCTTGGAGTAATTTGATACACACTGATGTGTCGAGTCCGCTGCTGAATGCTAGAATTACCTTTTCCATTTTCTTCATCCGTCCTTAATTATTTTTTCTATATATTTAATTAACTCTAAAATATGATGGTTTTTTTATACTATTATTAGAATAATCTTAGAATAAATATAATACACAGTAATTTATAAATCCTCAATTTAAACTTGGTGGATTTCAATGGTCACAGAATTAATAATAAGAATAATTTCTCTGGAGACGGCTGGAAACATCCGGAAAAATCAGATTATCATGGAGCACATCCCTAGTGGTGATTTAACTGATAGAATATTAGAAATTGCCTTGAAGGGAACTCCACTCATCAGAATAGGGAATGGTCATCCTCGGGTAATGTTAACTGCAGGAATCCATGGAAACGAGCTTCCACCCCAAATAGCTGCTTTAAGAATGATTGAAAATCTTAAATCACAGCATATAAATGGAACGGTCTTTATTATTCCATTTACCATACCTCAAGCCACCATGCATAGTTCAAGGAGATTTAAAGGTTTTGATATGAATAGGAAAGCTTCAAGTGAAGGTTATATTACTTATAAGATAATAGACACTATTAAATCCTTGAAAATAAATTCCTTAGCTGATTTTCATGCCACTAAACCTTATAGTAATCCAGGAGTTGAGAGTGTTTTTTGCTCTAAGAAGCCGTGCCTTCAAAGTTTTAAAATAGCAGAATATATAAATAAAATTTCATCATCCCAGGTTATTTGTCATGAAATTGCTGGAAGCTTATACAGCGGAGCATTGGAGGATGAATGTAATCTTGGCGGAGTGCCGGCGGTAACTTGTGAGGTAGTATCGCATAATAATAAAGTAGATTCAGGGAGTCTTGAAAGGTCCTATTTACAGATGATGGCTTATCTGGGCTATTTTAATATTGTTTAACTATAAATTTTGATAATGCAAATAAAAGTTTCCAGATGTTTTTTATCTTTCTTTGGTGGTTATAGGCACATTAATCATCGATTTGGATCATCCGATAAAAGAGATAAATCTGAGTTTAATGGCTTTTTTTAGTTTATTACTTGCAGGTATATTATATTTATTTGATTTACCATTTATTTTAGGATTAATTCTATTTACACTTGTTTTGATTTTTTTATATATCTCAGCATCGCAGATTAATGCACTCATTTTTTGGAATAACAATTATAACGTCTTTTTTAAAACTGTCTTTGTTATAGGATTTTATCTGCTGCTTCAGAGGTTTCCTTGGATTTAAATATGTCTTTAACCCTTATCAAATAAAGATATTATAAACCATTTTGAATTTTTTTAATGCATTTTATGGGGTCTTACAATAGTTTTGTTATTTTATGGAAGAATAGGGTGAATATTCACGGCTGTGATTTAAATCAGCTTGAATTTATAAAAAGCTCATAAAATATATTATTTTTTCAGAAAAAATAAGTGAATCATTCGGGCTTGAATAATACATTTTTATAGTTATTAGATGATTTTCATGGGTCAGAGAAATAAATCAGTTATCTTTATATATCATGTTTTATAATGATGAATTGTAATTTATCATACTATAATAAATCGATTACTAAGTAGTAAAATCGATTTATCTGTTTATTATATTCATAATTCGTGATGTAAAATATTGAAAGGAAGTATATAATGTTTATAGTGAGAATATTCTACGCAATAGCTTATTTCGCTGTTTTGTTATTAGAAATAGGTAAAGCTACATTGGATGTTGCAATAAGAACCGTGAATGGAGAAGTTGAACCCGTGGTGGTAGAAATTGAAACCGTACTTAAAAGGCCTATTTCGCAAACTATACTAGCTAACAGTATTACTTTAACCCCTGGAACGCTTTCAATTGACTTAGATTCAGAAAATCAGGTGTTAATAGTAGCAACTATCAATCCCAGAAGTAAAGAAGAAGTAATTCCCTTTGAACCATATATAAAAGGTATGTTAGAATAGTAAAAAAAAATATTATCTTGATATGAATTTCCATTTAAACCTATAAAAATGATGAAGTGATGTTAAAATGGATGTATTATTATTATCTGAATATATTCTAATGGCTGCATTGGCTATATTTGTCTTATCTACTATACGAATCACTACCAGAAAAACCATAGCAATGAGTTTAGTTGGACTCTCTGGATTAAGTATAGCAGTAGCAACTATCTTAATTTTGATTCAAACTATCTATAATATAGCATTTTGTTCAAATATAGCTACTGCACTTATAATTTTAGGACCAGTAGGGACCATAGCATTTTCAAAAGTTTTAAAGGGTGATTAGATTGACTGATGTAATAACTTGGATAGAGTCAGCAATTCTTCTAATATCAGCCGTATTAGTGTTACTCACAGCTCTGGGAATTTTAAGATACAGGGATGACTTGGATAGGGTGATTTACGCCCGAATACATATACTAGGGGTAGCTGATGTAGCCTGCATTTTAGCCTTATTAGTCCTAGGTCAAACTGTTTTAGCGGTGGCATACTTTATATTGACACCCTTCAGCGCACACGCTATAGCTAACGCCTTTTACTATGGAGAGGAGAAAAAATGATTGAATATATTGAATATGTACTCATGCTTACAACGGTTCTTGGGGCAGTAATAGCTCTTATACAAAGAGATCTTTTAAAGGCAGCCATATTAACCGGAATCCCTGGTGCTTCTCTTGCTTTCTTATATCAATTTTTACTGGCTCCTGATGTTGCATTGACCCAGGCTATTGTGGGATCAGCGATTGTACCCGTATTTTTCGCTTTGGCAGTTCTAAGGACACGTAGAATGGAGGAATAAAAAATGGTTATAAGTGCTCAGCTATTTTCATTTTTCACAGCGGGTTCATTAGTAATTATAGGAATATTTGCTGCATTATTCCTGGATAATCTAATAAAGAAGATCATTGGGTTAGCTTTCATAGGTGATGGTGCTAATCTGTTTATAATTACCATGGGTTATAAGCCCGGAGGAATTGTCTATATATTCCTTCCTAATATGACCATTAGCAATTTTGCCCAGAACGCATCTTATCCACTTCCATTCGCTTTGGTACTAACCAGTATTGTTATTGGGGCTAGTACTCTCGCTGTAATGCTGGGACTAGTTATCGTGCTTAATAAAAGGCATGATTCCTTAAGTGCTTCTAAGATTTTAGGAGATGAGAGTGACTGAAATGCTTCAAAATTTATATAATTTAATAAAAATGGTATTTGATATGAAACAACCATTATTAAATAATTCAGGGGATGTTTATTGATGGATTCATTAATGCCCATAATGGTTATACTCCCAATAGCCAGTGCACTTTTCTTGAATTTATTGCATGGTAAAGATCGCACAATCAAAATATTAGCCATAGTCACCGCATTAGTGTTACCCATCATCCCATTATTAACAGGTTATGGTTCACATTATTTCGGAGGTTACGCTCCCTTATCTCAAAATTCAGCTATAGCTCAAGGTTTACCCGCTTTAATCACTAGTACACAATTATTTGTATTCCATCCTAGCATTGTCTATGTATTTGGCAGTGCACAAAAGATCATGATATTTGTATTGGGAATCATAGCATTTTTCGCCATTTTCACATCTTTAAGCGAGACTAAAAAACCTTCGGGAGTTTATACATACTTAATGTTCATGGGAACAGCAGCTGTAACTGCTATTCTGCTTTCTGATGATATATTCAATTTTTATGTATTCTTTGAAATTGCTGCTTTAGCACAAATAGGAATAGTTATTGCATCAAATGTAAAGAATAACTATGAAACCGCGCTTAAATACATCATACTAGGAAATATCGCTGGTCCATTACTTCTTTTAGGGATAGCATTACTTTTAGGAGTTACAGGAAATGTTAACATAACAGACATTATTTATTCCATAAAAAATGGATATGTAAACCCTCAAAATCCAGTGCTTCTAATGGCATTGGCTCTTATTACATTTGGATGGCTATATGGATCTGGACTGCCACCATTCCATACTATTAAATCAGCTTTATATAGTAAGGCTTTACCTCATGGTTCGGCTTTAATTCAGGCTATAACTGTGTTCATAATGGTGGCATTAGGAGTGATGATCCTTAGGATTTTCTCCTATTTATCATTCTCTAAAATGGCAATCATAGCAATATCACTCTTAGCACTAGTTCTCAGCATAACCATGGCCTTAGTGCAGACGGATTTCAAGAGAATTATTGGTTATTTAGCTCTAGGTGAATTAGGTTATATAGGGATTGGATTAGGATTAGGGACTACATTGGGGATTACGGCTGGTCTTTTCCAAGCCGTGAATGAAGCTATAATTACTGCATTCCTCTTTATAGGATTCGGAACAGTTCTATACAAAACAAGAATTAGTGACACTCGTAAATTAGGAGGAATGATGTTTGTAAATCCCCGAGTGGCTCTTTTGGTCCTTCTAGCGGGTTTAGCTATGGCTGGTGTTCCACCATTAAATGCATTCCAAAGTAAATTAATGCTGATCCAGGCATCTATACAATCAGGAGTACCCGAATTGGGTATAATCATGATACTTTTAAGTATTGTTACATTTATGACATTTATGAAGGCATTTTACACTATATATATGCGGCCGAAGCCTGATGAACTTGAAATACATGATTATAAAATACCTAAAGCTACTATCATTTCTTTAGTGGCATTTCTAATAATTTGTTTAACATTAGGTTTGTTCCCGCAAATTGCAACAAATAGTCTACAAACTTTAGCTTCGAGCCTAGTTTAGAGGGGAGAGATTTTATAATGAATGTATATGATTTAATCTTAAAAAGAATACGGGAAATACAGGGAAAAACTGAGGAAGAGGAACCCTTAACTAATATTTCAGCTTCATCAATGTTAACAGCAGAAATAACTATAATTTCATCCCTTTTAATAGCATTGATCATGGTTAGACTGATAAGTAAGACATTAATGATAGTTTTGGTAATTGCTGTATTCTTTATTGCATTGATGATCTCACCCATCATGCCCAAACTTATGAGGGAACAGAATGATTCCTTTAGTAATATGATCTTCTACATTGTATTGGCACTGGGAATTATAGTAGCCCTGTTTTATTGGGGGAATCTAAATGTATGAAGGTTTAAAAAATTTAATAGGCGCAATAGCACTTTTAGTATTTGCAATAACATTATTTAATGCTATATACGGGTTTAATCAGATATTATATCCTGGGATTAGTTATCTTTACAATTGGGTAGGTCCTAATATAGCTCCTAACATGGTTACGAATATAGTATTTGACTGGAGAGGATATGATACTCTAGGAGAAGCCTTAATATTGGTAAGCGCAGTTATAGTGACTTTACTAGTATTTGGAAGGGGAAGGGTAAAGTTAGGAGGAAAACTAGAATGAGTACTATACTTAAAATATTCGTGTTTCCAGCAGCTCTTATAATAATGTGTTTAGGAATTGACACCATTTTAGGAGGGCACATTACTCCTGGAGGAGGTTTTCAGGGTGGTGCTATAATTGCAGGTGGATTCATATTTTGCGTTATGGTATACGGATTAAAAGACACCCCCATCAGATTCTCCAAGGAATTCATAGTCGGATTAGAAAGTGCTGGAGCACTTATTTACGTGTTTTTAGGGTTGGCCGGACTGATATTCTCTGGATATTATCTTTACAATCTGGGAGTTGACATTTACCACATAATTCCACCATTTATAAAGAACATATTTGACTACCCTGACCCACTTCATGCTGGAATAATACCATATTTAAACTTCGTAGTTGGTCTTGAAGTGTTTGGGAGTTTAACCGCAGTGGTTATAGCATTTTTAGGGTTCAAAAAAGAGATTGTTGTAGACGGAGAGGATGAGGAGATTTAAAAATGGTTTATTTTTATGCAGGTCCAACTATTCTTGGATTTATACTAGGATTAATACTTGGAAGTAGAGTTAGAATATACCCTGAAAGCAAATTGAATTTCACCTTAGGAAGTTTCATTGCGATACTCTTAGCCGCCAGCATAATTGCATATTTAGAGGGTCCTTTCCCATACTACACAGGTTTACCACTTGCTCCTGGTTTTATATCCGGTATTTTAGGTATTATAATTGGTAAAGTAACTCTAGGGAGATTTGCTAAGGATGAACATATGAAAAGTAATGAGAGAGATCATATTTAAATTTATAAAAAATTGACAAAAAAAGATTGATGGATTTGGAAGGTACTGATAATGTTTTTATCAACAAATGAATGTGAAGGAATAGGCGAATGCATTAAAGAATGCCCTACAGGGGCTATAAGATTGATAGAGGGTAAAGCATTTAGTTGCATTACTTGTGGAGCCTGTGCAGAGGCTTGTCCGAACAGAGCTATAAAAAAGAATAAGTACGGAGGATACATCGTGGATAGGGCTAAATGCAATGCCTGCGGAGTTTGCGAGATGATTTGTCCAGTAAACAGTATAAGAATCGAAGACGATGTAGTAAAAGGTATTTGCGCTAGATGTGGAATTTGTGTCGACACTTGTCCTATTAAAGCTAGAATAGATGCCTATGATGTTATAGAAAACCGACAGCTCCAATTCCTTGAGGCATTAAACCTCACAGTTCAGCCAGAGGTAAGGGTTAAAAAAGAGGGATCGAAAGCAGAAAGACTAAATGTAATCACTGAAGGAGAAAAATGTACTCTATGCCGACGATGCGAATATTACTGCCCTACTGGTGCTATAATGGTGGATTTAAAACAGGAAGGAGAATGCACAAATTGTAGAGTCTGTGAAGATGTTTGTCCAGCTGAAGCAATAACAGATAATGTTATAGATATGGATAAATGTACATTATGCCTTAAATGCGTTAAAGAATGTCCTAACAAAGCCATATACATCGAGGACTTTAAGATTAAAATCAGAAAACCAGAAACAGATGAAGAAAGGCTTGGGAATATAGTTTCTTGTTTGAATTGTGGCTTATGTGTTGAAGCCTGCTCTAAAGGAGCACTTCGAATGATAGACGGTAAAATAAGATATGATCCCTCTCTTTGTGAAGAATGTGAAACCATGGAATGTTTAGATGTGTGTCCAGTGGGAACTCTCCGTTTATCAAATGAAGTTGAAGCGAGGATAAAAGGGTTCTGTGTTTCATGTGGTCGTTGCGTTAAAGCATGTGATGTGAATGAAGCTAGAAGCTTCCAGGATATCACATGGGAAGGGACTGTTTCGGAAGATTGCATATCTTGCGGGGTTTGTGCTGAAATCTGTCCAAAAGATGCCATAACTCTTAAAAGAGGTTCTATAGAGGTTAATCTGGATAAGTGTATTTTATGTGAGAAATGCGCCATTCATTGCCCGATGGATGCCATACCAAAAACTACTATGCGTAAAAAATCGATAAAAGAGGGATTCACATATATTCAGGATAAACTATGCATGCAATGTAAGCTTTGCACTAAAATATGCCCAGAAGAAGCCATCACTGAAATGGAAGATGGTAAGATAATAGTGGATGAATCCAAATGTAATTACTGTGGAGCCTGCTCTAACGCCTGTCCCGCTAAAGCTATAATATTTGAAAGGGAATTTGAGGTGACACCATGAAAGACCTAATTAGAATATTTCTAGAGGGAATCATAAAAAACGTCAACAGAATTCTTTTCGCCTCAGATAGGGTCACAGATATGGATATTAGGAGTAGAATTATGGAAGGCAGGGTTACTCCAACAAATAAGGTTGCAGAGGTTCCTTGCATTGGTTGCGGAGGTTGTTGTAATGCATGTCCTACCGAAGCTATTGATATGGTGGATCTAGATGAGCCAGTGGAAATGATGAAAGGATTAGTTAAAACTCAGATACCAGTTTTAAACAGTGAAAAATGTGTTAACTGTTACTATTGTCATGATTTCTGTCCTCTTTATGCCTTATTTGGGAAGGCTGGAACTATCCATCCTAATGATGTCGGAGAAGTTGTATCAGATATATCACTGCTTCTTGAGGAACCCGTTAAAATATCAGATGATAAAATAGCTTTCATAGCTCAATATTTATCAGATTCAACCGTTTTGAAGAAAAGAAAAACAAGAGACAGGTGAATTTTATTAAAAAATTTTTTATATTGATTATTGGATTTTTAAAGGAGAATAACTTTAAAATACTTTACAAACATTTAAGGTGATTATATGAGTTTAAAATCATATTCAAGAGCCAGAGCTGTACATGTTATGCTGGTGTATACTGGTGGATGTAATGGCTGCGATATCGAAATAGTGAATTGTATTTTTTCACCAAAATACGATGCAGAGCAATATAAAATATTTCTCACCTGGAATCCAAGAGAAGCTGATGTACTGGTGGTTACTGGCCCAGTAACTAAACATAATGAACAACCTCTTCGTGAAATATACAAAGCCATTCCGGAACCTAAGGCAGTTATAGCTGCAGGGGCCTGTGCATTAATGGGTGGAGTTTATAAGAATATTAATGGTGATATTCCATCGGAGGAAATAATGGGACCAGTGGATAAAATTATACCAGTAGATGCTAAGGTGCCTGGCTGCGCGGTGCGGCCTGAGGATGTTTTAGCTGGAGCAGTTGCAGCTCTACCTAAATTATTGAATGCAAAATAAAAAAATAAATGATAATTTATATCCATTTTGAAATGGACTGATGATAATTAATATATTTAAACTAAAAAAATATGATTAAATAAAGGATAAACTA
Source organism: Methanobacterium sp. (assembly GCA_003166335.1). Lineage (GTDB taxonomy): Archaea > Methanobacteriota > Methanobacteria > Methanobacteriales > Methanobacteriaceae > Methanobacterium_A. The sequence goes on from PMWA01000082.1 coordinate 10,882, forward strand.
AAAAAATAAGATTTAAGAGTTTTTCATGTTAATAAAGGTGTATTTTAATGGATGAAGATAATAAGGTAACTAAAAAACAGGTAATTGAAACGGAAGTTCCATTAGGAACGGTTCACTCGGCAGCTATAGAACCTTATCGGGTGAGATTATTCGTTGAAGATGAGATAGTGAAAGATGCCGAGATAACTGTAGGAGTCAACCATCGAGGTGTGGAGAGAATAATGGAGGGGTTACCTGTTGAGAAGGCTAACAGTTTAACCGAGAAGATTTGTGGTATCTGTTCTAATAGTCATATTTGGAATTCGGTTTTAGTGGCTGAGAAAGCATTGGGAATTGAGGTGCCTGAGCGAGCATTATACATTAGGATAATTATGGAAGAACTGGAAAGATTGCACAGTCACATGTTATACTTAGCCCATGGAAGTGAAGTGCTCGGTCATGAAACCTTTGCCATGAGAGTTTTTTATATCAGAGAAACTGTAATGGAACTTTTAAGAATGATCGGAGGTAACAGGGTACAGTATGGTGTCCCTATTATTGGAGGGATAAGGCCCCGTGCTGAACTAGACCAGATGAGAATCCAGAAGATAAAAGATGGAATGGATTTTGTGGAGGAGAAAATTACAGAGTTCGCGGAGCGTTTTGTTTCAGATCCTATGGTAATGTCTCGTATAACGGGTGTGGGAATCCTTAAAAAGGAGGATGCAATAAGATTATCTGCTACTGGGCCAACATTACGTGCTACTGGAGTTGATATTGACCTCCGTAGGGATATGCCTGAATATGACTCTTTTGAATTTAATGTTATTACTCATGATGATGGTGATGTTAAATCTAACCTACTCGTGCGAGTGCTGGAGATTCCGGAGTCTATTAAAATAATAAGACAGGCTATTGATCATCTTCCTGAAGGTAAAATAACCAACCGTAGCTGGGAGATGGAGGATGCTCCTGTAACTAAAAATTATATTGAAGTACCTAGGGGAAAGCTTTATCACTCTTATAGTTTAGATGATGGGCGGGTTAGGAATGTCATTGTAAGAACACCTTCTATAACTAATATAGGAGCTATGGAGTATGCTTGTATAGGATATCATATTACAGATGCCCAATTAGCTATTGTGCAGTGTGATCCTTGTTTCACTTGCACGGATAGGGCTATTCAAATAATCCAAATATAGAGAGGGAGATTAATAAATGAGCATTACAGATTCATTAGTTGCGTTTATAGCTGTGATAGGAACCTTGATAGTGGCCTTTTTTGTTAGTTTCTGGCTACCTGGTATTGAGAGAAGGTTTCATGCTAGAATTCAGCAGAGGATAGGTCCTCCTCTATCTACTCCAGGTATCATGGCTCCTATTAAATTCTTTTTTAAGGAGGTTATAAATCCGAACTCACCTATGCCTGGAGTTTATAATGCTCTACCCATCATAGGATTAATAATCACTATATTCTTATTAATGATTACTATGCCTCAATTATATGTATTGGCGGCTTTCACTAGTGTAATAGCATTAGTCGGTCTTTTAAAGGTGGAGGAGATATTGTATATGTTTATGGGTTCATTATCCCAATCTGTTTTATCCCTTAAAATGCCGTTTCCTGATATTGTTAAAGGAGCTAAGTATCCTGGAGTATCCCGGTCCTTTGTAGAAGAACTCAGTTCTATGAGAGCTTTTAGACTTATCGCATTTGGTTCATTTCCCATTTACATAGCAATATTTGTTACGGTGGTTATAGCCAAAAGCATTTATATTGGTGATATAGTAAGTTATCAGCAGATCCATGGGCCAATTCTTTTTTCCTTAGCAGGTATTCTGGGTGCTATAGTCTTTTTCATAGGATTCATGATACTTTTAAATGAGTATCCTTTTGCAATACTCAAAACAAAGGCAGATGTTATTGAAGGACCACTTCTAGAATATGCTGCGAAATATCGGGCGTACGTTTATATAAGTCGAGGATTCTTGATATTCGTATTAGCTAGTATATTCGCCACATTATTCCTCGGCATACCACCGAACATCTTGAGTTGGACTATACTCATAAATATTGCAGTTACATTAGTATTCACGATGATCATGGCTACTGTGAGTACATTTTCTCCAATATTTACTTTCAAACAATTCTATCCATTAGTAGCAGGTGTTTCTATGATAGGAATTCTGGCAATTATTGCGTCTTTCTTATAGAATTATTTTATCTTAGTAAAAATATAATAAAAATTAGATTAAAAAAAAATTTTGAGTTAATTTAAAGGTGATTTTTAATGAAATTCGTGGTAAGTCCCATGCATATCATAAGTGTAGGTGGATATATTGTGGAAACATATTTTCCCTACCGGAACATAATTGTAGTTAACCCAACAGAGGAACCTATAAAGATTGATGTTCCTATATTTTCAGAGGAATGGATTGAGGTACATCGGAAGTTAGGACTTGAGATCACACTTATTAAGGATGATGATTCTTTTCTACGTGCTTTTAGAAAAGCAAAGATTAAATTGGATAAAATGAAAGCAAAAGATTTGAAATAATATTATTTTTTTTAGAATATCTGTTCGAGGAATATTTAATTAAATTTTAATTCAAAAAAATTTAGATTCTTATTTTTTAAGCATATAATTATAAATTGCGGAATAATCATAATAATATGGACTTATAGATTATTTTATAGATTATGAGAGGATTTAATGAAAGAAACTGCTATAAATATTAAGGCTCAGAATAAACCGGGAGTTTTGCGGGATATAACTGATATGTTGGCTGGTTATGGAATAAATATTACATATACTCATCTTTTTTTAGAAGGTAAAGAGTCTGCATCCATTTATATGGAATTAGAATACGTGGAGAATGTTGAAAAATTTATTAATATCATCCGAAATTTTGAAGAAGTATCAAAGATCGAGATTCACAGATCTTTGGGAGAAATTTATGGTAAGAGAATTATTATAATTGGAGGAGGAGCACAGGTTGCTATGGTAGCTCAGGGAGCTATAACTGAAGCTGATAGGCATAATATAAGAGGGGAGCGTATCAGTGTAGACACAATACCCTTGGTAGGGGAGAATGAACTTGCAGAGGCGGTTTCTGCTGTAGGAAGATTACCTAGAGTGGGTGCATTAGTTCTAGCTGGTTCTCTTATGGGTGGAAAAATCTCGGGGGCAATAGAAGAAATAAAAATTGATCATGAGGTTATTGTTATAAGTCTCAATATGCCGGGTGGTGTTACTGAAAAGGCGGATTTAGTAGTAACTGATCCAGTGCAAGCGGGGGTGATGGCTGTGATGGCTGTAGCTGATACTGCTATATTTGATATCAAAAAAATTAGAAATAAAAAATTTTAAAAAAAAAGATGATTACTAAAAAAACAGATTTATAATATTTTTACTCTATTTCTGGTTCTAAAGTTCTAATAAGTCTTTCTGCAGCCAATTTTATTTCATTATCTTTTATTTCACTGCTTCTAGCTATTTTAAGAGCCAATTCCAAAACTTTGGGAACATCTTCAGGAGAAATATCTGTAACCATACTATTATAACTTTCTCCGGACTCATCTTTCATTTCAACATTCTTCTCAGACATAGTCTCGAGTAAAATTTGGCATTCTTTAATTAAGTTTGGGTCTTCCTTCATTTCCTCACATTTGGTCATGAGCTTTTCTTCATTCTCTTCCATAGTTATCACCAATATCAATTATAATCTTTAATGAATTTATATGTTATATATACAAGTCCAAATTTAGATGATGAAATAATAAAATAAAATTATTAGATAATATCATTTTTTTTTATCTATCATTATTTTTTGTTTACTTTTAATCACTGGTGAGTGTGTACTTTACCGACAATGCTAAATGGAAATGTTGATAAAATTATAATATGATTTAAAAAAAATATTATTTTCTTTATTCAAAAAAATATATTAGAATAAATTTGAGATTAAATTAAATCTTAAAAAGGAATCAGGTGATTTTATGGTATCCTACGTTGAAAGTATGGATGGACCTGTAGTCAAAGCGGCAGAAACAGCATTAGATATGGAAAATATTAATTATATCCTTTCTTTTGTAGGTTCGGAAGATGCGGGTGAGTTGAAAGATGCATTTGAAAAAACTTTATCGGTAAGAGAACTCAGCGGAGAAGCAGCGGAATTGGCTGATTTCTGGTTTTTTGAAACAGCGGTTCGTTTACATAGGATAAATTGGAATAAATCATATAATGGTTTGAAACCAGCCGGAATGGATTGGGGGCCTATTATTCCCAAATTAGATAAGGCAATTGAAACTGAAAATATAGACGAGTTTCTTGAGTTTCTCTTAAATTTTATTCGTGAGGATATTAAGAGTAGATTTGAGGATGTAATATTTAAAAAAGATTATGATATAAATGATGTGGAAGATGCTCGGGATTATATTAATTCTATGTTAGAATTTGTTGATTACACTCAAAAATTTTATAAATACGTAGAGAAAGGATAAAAATTTTTTACTATATTTTGATATTTTAATTAACTAATTAGGGTTAAGTGATAAATTATGTCAGCAGAACTTAAAGGGAAAGTTTTAGTGGTTGAAGATTTGATAGACTACCATGAAGGATCTGTAGTCAGTAAAGAGATAATAGGTAAAGATAATGGTACGGTTACTATTTTTGCCTTTGATAAAGGAGAGGGTTTAAGTGAACATACTGCACCCTTCGATGCTATGGTTCAGATAGTAAAGGGGAAGGCAGAAATAGTCATTTCTGGTCATAAAAACGTGGTTAATTCTGGAGAAATGATAATTATGCCTGCAGGCGATCCTCATGCTTTAAATGCTTTGGAACGATTTAAAATGATCTTGACTATGATCAGATCATAAATTAATATAACATAATTTATCTGGATTTTGCATTATGTTATATTACAAATAATAAATTTCGAGATTAGTTCCATTTTTGAATTTCAAATTATTAATTAGGGGAATCCTGAATTCTAAAAAGTATTTTTTTGATTTTTATAATAGTCTAATAAAAATAGTTTCATCATCCTTAACGATATCTAATTCATTAATTTTTGCTAATGCTTCTCGCAGATTTCTCTCCAGTGACTCGTGAGTTACCATAAATATGGGGATCACCTTATTTTCTCCTTGTATTTTCTGGTTAACTGATTCTAAACTGATATCCCAATCACTTAGTATACCCGATATTTCGTGTAAAACTCCGGGTTTATCAATAACTGTGAGTCGAATATAATATTTAGATTTTATTTCATTAATATCCTTTATTTTAGTAAAATTAGATTTTACAGGCCCATAAGTCACTTTTTTGTCCATATCTTCAATAAGATCTATGCAATCCCCTACTACAGCACTGGCGGTGGGCATCATACCCGCACCTTGACCGTACATCATCACGGGACCCACAACATCTCCTTCGATGTAGATTCCATTAAAAACATCATTCACCGATGAAAGTAGATGATCTTCATTTACCAAAGTAGGATGCACCCTTACCTCTAATTCTCCATTGGATATTCTTGATATGGCCAATAGTTTAATACAACAATTCAGCTCACGCTTGGCGAATTCAATGTCTTCTAAGGTTAAACGATTTATTCCTTCAACATGGAATTTTTCCTGGTCCACATAAATTCCAAACCCTAATATAGTTAAAATAATTAGTTTCTGAGCAGTGTCATGACCTTCAATATCAAAAGTAGGATCCTGCTCAGCATAACCCTTAAGTTGAGCCTCTCTTAAAACTTCATCAAAATCCCGACCCTCTTCTGCCATTTTAGTTAATATGTAGTTGGCTGTGCCGTTTATTATACCATAAATAGATTGAATGTTGTTAGCAGCTAAACTTTCATTTAAAGGTTTTAAAATAGGTATACCACCACCCACACTAGCTTCAAAACAGATTCTAACTCGATTTTTCTGGGAGTTTTCAATAATTTCTTCCCAATGTTTGGCGAGTAAGGCTTTATTAGCAGTAATCACATGTTTACCCTTATTCATAGCATTTATTATGAAACTTAAAGCAGGTTGATATCCTCCGATTAGTTCAATGACAATATCTATTTCTGGATCATCTAATATATCAGTTACATCAGTGGAGAGTACATCAGGATTTACTTCAACCCCTCTATCCGTTTTTATGTCTAAATCAACTATTTTTTTTAGATTTACCTTCTTTTTTACTTTACCTTCAATAATTGGAGTATTTTTATTAAAGATTTCAACTACTCCACTTCCTATTGTACCAAAACCAATCAATCCAATGTTTACAGTATCATCTGACATTTTAATCTTTCCAATTAGTATTTACATTAAATAAGGTTTTTTTTATTAAAATTTATAATAGGTTTTTAAATTCATAAACTAAGACTCTTCAATTTTATATACTCGTCAATAGATTCTCTAGTAGTCCCTACAATAAGTCTGTAATTTATTTGTCCAGTTTTTTCGTTAATAACTTTCTCCACTTTTCCTTTGGCAATTACTTTTTCTCCTTCCTTAACTTGGCCTGCATAGGTATGTGTGAAAGAAGCTAACTCACTTATTGGAATATCTGGGCCTTCTATGATTCTTATATCTTCTACTGTATAAATAGCGGGATTGTCGAATGAAGCTATTGCATCTGAGACTGTGCACTCTATTTTCCCGTTTCCAAGAGGTTGGAATGTTTTTTCACCGTAAGTTCCCGTTATCTCATTCCAATCTTTAGTGGCTAGAATATCGAATAAAGTACCATTAATAACTCCTCTATTATTTTTACGATTTTCATACCATTTAAATTCATCATATTTAAGTGAAGCATCCTTAATTCTTTTTTCGTAAAGCTTTAACCAATATTCTTCTCCAATGCCCTTAAGTATTGAATTTTTCATCGTTTTAAGTTCTTTAATAGTATTCATAGCTTTTCTATGATTTTTAAGGCCATATACAACAAAATCTATATCTGATAGTACAGGGTCATATAAACTTGGTAAAATTGATCCTGATACACCCATCTTTTCGTAAGGAATTTCAGCAAAGTCATGAAATGTATTGGCAAGAAGTATCACTTTTTTTAGAAGCTCATCAGGTGAAGTGAGATTTAATATATCTTTAAGACGATCATCGGGATGTAAAATTGCTGATACCTTTTTTAAGGGAACGCCCATCATTTTAGCACTCGTTATATCACAATCAAATAAATAATCTGGATAATTCTGACTTAAAAAGTCAAATGCCTGCTTTGTATCTACTTTAGAATATCTCATGTTATTTTTGGATCTTTCACCTGCGGTATTATGAACATATCTTAAAAATGATATAATCCGGTCTTCAGGGTGGAGATAATTAGTGCTGGCGAAGTAGAGGTCATCGATGGTGTATATAAAATCTCTGGGTCTTACTCTCATAGATTAATTTAAGAATAAGCAACATTAATATACTTTTTTAGACTATATTATAAAAGAGATTAAAGTGTTGATAATAATTGGAAATTTAATAAAATAATTTAGATTGAGTAATACTATTTAATTTTTAATTTGAATAAAAAAAAAATATTTTTTATAAAACATATTATTAAGCCTTTTAATCATGAATTAAAGTCTGTAAATCCTTATTGATGAATCTTAATTGTCTCTTATCTGCATCTTAAACATTCATAGTGAGTATTATTCTGATAAAATATTGTTTTAAGGAATCTTTTATTTTTAAAATAATCCTAGTTATTATGTAATTAATTATATGATTTAAAATTTGAAAATTAATTAAATCAGTGATCTATTATGAAATATATAAGACTTGAAGAAGAATCACTTTACGATGGTAGTCAAATAAAACCTATGTGGGCTTTTAAACAGTTCCGGATAAAAGATTCCAGTTTAATAAGCTGGATAGGACCAATGGATATTAAAACTGATAATTTAATAGATTATGAGGATGTAGGGCTGGAAATAAAGGGAGATAAATTGCTACATTTCGTAATTGAACATTTCGATTCTCAACCAGCTGACATAAGACTCTGTTACCACAGGCAACGATTATTTGTAATGATAATAAAAGATTTACTCAATGAAATGGGGATTAAAACTCAAAGAAAAGGTGATGATATTTATTTTAAAGATGAGCAGGATGAAAAGCAGAAAAAATTTAGTAAACTCAGTGTTTCCATAGCTACTTGTTCAATCAGTAGTATGAAGATACATTTTGCACTTAATTTAATTAGTAAAGGTACCCCTAATGATGTGGATGTGGCAGGTGTACTTGAATGTTCTTCTTTTAATAAGGAAGACTTCCTTAATTTTGCAGATAAAGTTTGTAGGAATTATATTAATGAAATATTATCTATTGAAAGGGATATAACTAAAACTAAGGTATTAATCTAAAATTAAAATTAAAACTAAATGAAAAAGGCAATTAAAATGGAAGTAATTATAAATGGGATTCATGCTAATTTAAGATTTTCATCGGCTCATATGATTCCTCAACACAAGTTTTGCGGAGGTATTCATGGACATTCTTACCATGTAGATGTAAAGGTGGAAGGGATAAGATCAGGAGAATTTGGATTCGTAGTAGACTTTAAAAAAATTAAAGGTATGGTACGTCAAATATGCTCAAAACTGGATCATAAAATTTTGATACCATTAAAAAACGATAAAATTGAATTTAAAAATTTGAAAGACTCTGTGGAGTTTTCCATAGGCTCCAAAAACTACCAATTACCCCTAGAAGACTGCTGTTTACTTCCTCTGAAATCCACATCTGCAGAGGAACTGGCGGAATATTTTGCAAAAGACCTTTATAAATCTCTTAAAGAAGTTGAAGATGGAATTAACAAAGTACAGATATGCGTGAATGAAGGTATTGGACAAGGAGCCTGTTACATCAAAGAAGCAGAATAAAAAATATATTTAAATATTTTTTTTAAAAATTGATTTTGCATGATTATGAAAACACGTATTGTTGAGGTTTTTTCAAGCATTCAAGGTGAAGGTAAACTTCTAGGGAGAAGACAGATATTTGTAAGATTTTCTGGATGTAACTTGGAATGCAACTACTGTGACACTATTAAAAGTAGAGATCCTTTCTATGGTGAAGATATATCTGTAAAAGAATTATTCAATAAAATAAAGAAGATTATAACGCCTGACTTTCATTCTATTTCTCTAACTGGTGGTGAACCTCTTTTACACGCAGATTTTATAAAAGAATTCTTGGATAAATATTATTTTGATGCTCTTCTAGAAACTAATGGTTCGTTACCTTACGAGTTGGAGAAAATAGTGGATTTAATAAAATATGCATCGGTAGATATAAAATTACCCGAACATGAGGCTGTTTTTGAGTGGAATGATCTCCTCAATAATGAGCTAGAATCCATAAACCTATTAATAAAAGAGGGCATAAATACTAACTGTAAGATTGTTGTGTTACCTTCCACAAAAGTGGACACAGTAGGATTTATAGCCTCTAAATTGGCTGATGAAGTTGAAGACATTTCAAAATTGTCCTTGATCATTCAACCGTCAAGTCCTCTTTATAATTGGGAGAAACATCATACTAAATTATTTAGATTCTCTGAAAAAGCAGGGAATTATTTAGATGTTTTTATAATACCTCAGATTCATAAACTTCTAAATATAAGATAGGAGGTTTTCTAATGGAAATAGATACCAAAGTTACAGTACATGACGCTATGACATCGAATGTAATAACAGTAAGTCCCGTAGCCAGTGTTGCAGAGGCAGCCTTATTAATGACTAAATTTAAAATAGGCAGCCTCATAGTAAAAAGCAACTCTGAACCTGAAGGATTGATTACTGAAAGTGATATCATCAGAAAAGTAGTTTCAAAGGATTTAAAAGCAAGCGAAATAACTATAGATGAAATTATGACCAAAAACCTCATATCAATCCAACCTGGAAGTGAATTAAACGAAGCTGCTAGAGTTATGGCTAAAAATAACATAAGAAGATTGCCGGTTGTTAAAAGCGGATCTCTGGTAGGTATACTTACTTCAACTGATGTTTTGATGGTTTCTCCTGAATTAACAGAGCTTCTGGTGGAAAATGCCAGAATGGAGAATCAAAACGGATATTCTACAGATATAAATCCATTCCAAGGCGTTTGTGAGGGTTGTGGTAATTTTATGGATAATATAAATGAAATTGATGGTAAATTTCTTTGTGAGGAATGTAAAGAAGATGTACAGGGGTGAATAATTTGAGCAAAGTGGAAGAAATTATGACAACAAATCCTTTAACAGTTTCTATTAACACTCAAGCTACTAAGGTAAGATCCCTATTTCGAGAAGATGGCTACAGATCAATTCCTGTAGTGTCAAACAATCATCTCGAAGGCATTATAACCAGGGGAGATATGATGAACATCTCTTCAACAAAGTCTAATATAGAAGCTCGGGGAATAATGGAGCATCCCAAAATAATTGCAACACCGGACATGCCTATGTTGGAGCTCGCCAGAAAATTACTTAAAGCTGACACATTACAGGCTCCAGTGGTTGAATCTAATAATAATATGCACGTAGTAGGTATTGTTAGTGTAATAGACATTCTACGGAAACTAGTATACGATGGAGCTCAACCCAAAGATGAAAACATAGGGGAAATAGCCACAAAAAAAGTTGTAAGCTGTAATTATGATGATTCCATATCTAAAGTATGGGATTTGATGGATGAAACCGGATTTTCAGGTCTTCCAGTTATTAAAAAGAAGAAAATAATTGGAATGATAACCAGAAAAGATATTATTAAATCCGGTCACGTTAGGATAGTGAAAGAATCCGATGAAATCAAACGATCCATAAAGGTGGAGAAGATTATGAAAACCCCTCCATTAATAGCCACACCTCAAAGCACTATTCTTGATGTAGCTCAAATCATGTTAGAAAATGATATAGGGCGATTACCAGTAGTTGAACATCCAGTACACATAAAAAAAGAACCAAGCAGAATAACAAAAGCAGATTTAGTGGGTATAGTGGCAAGAGAAGATATTTTATGGTCATATCTAAAATGAATTTCCATAAAATAATCAATTTAAGAAACATTGGCATAAAATGTAACTAAAAAAAAACCTAATTTTTTTATGATTTTATACTTAAAAAATGGAATTGAATTAATTTTTAACTCAAAATAAAGCGGGGATAAACAAATTTATCTTATGAGGTGTAATCAATGAGAAAAAGAGAAACAATAAATAAATCTATGGAACGAAATAAATCTATGGAACGCGGTTCATTAGAGTTTGAATCACATAATTCTGAACATGAAGGAGATGTGATGAGCATAGCTAAAAAAGTGGTAGTCACTGCACCTCAAAGTACTACCATAAAAGAAGCTGCTGAAACAATGGTTAAAAATAAATTTAGACGACTTCCAATAACTGATCCCGGAACAGGGAAAATCCAAGGAATTGTAACTTCCATGGATATACTGGACTTTTTGGGAGGCGGGGATAAATACAAAATTTTGGAAGAAAAATACGAAGGCAACTTCCTAGCTGCTGTAAATGATTCTGTAAAACAAATAATGACTAGAAGGGTACATGTTTTACGAGATAAAGATTCTATTCATGATGCAGCACTCAAAATGATTGAAAAAAGAGTAGGAGCACTTCCAGTAATAGACTCTCAAGATAAAATTGTGGGAATAGTTTCAGAAAGAGATTTTGTAATGCTTATGGCTGGTGTTTTAACTGATGAAGTAGTGGAGGATTATATGACCGAAAATACAATCTCCACCACTCCGGGCACTAGGATAGAAGGTGCATCTAAGATAATGGTTCGAAACAATCTCCGCAGGATTCCGGTGATTGGAGAAGAGCGGAAAACACCACACCCAGAAAAGGATAAGATCGTAGGTATTGTAACTGCAACGGATATCATAGAATTTTTGGGGGAAAATAGAGCATTCAGTCGTAGTAACAATGCAGAAGAAATTTTGAACACTACCATTACAGAAATCATGGAAAAAGAAGTTATAGCCACTACCACACAGGCCAGATTAGGAGATATATGCCAATTAATGGGAGATATGGGTGTGGGAGGTTTACCTGTAGTTTATGGTGATGAATTACAAGGTATAATAACTGAAAACGATATTCTAAGGGCTATAAAGGGATGAAAAATCCTCATTTTTTTAGCAGAATATTTATTTCATAANNTAATATTAATCTAGAACAAATCTCGATAAATTCGAGTAATTGGATTGAACAAAAAATAGAGTTTTGAAATGAATTATATTTTGAATAAAATTATCTTTAAAAAAAAGATTATTACAGAAAAAATCCAATTGGCAGGGATGAAATAATGAAAGTAGAAGATGTAATGAATGATGAAGTCATAATAATGAGAGAAAATGAGCAAGT
>PMWA01000106.1:0-8194 GCA_003166335.1 Methanobacterium sp.
AAAATTTGGAGGGGGCTAAATTTATTTTATTTTAACCAGAATTTTACTATTTTTTCTAATATTACAATTTAATAAATGATTTACAGGTTTAGAACAACTATGATGCAAATAAACTACATTTTTAGCTTATATCCTTAATTCTAACATTGCTTCGTAATTTTTCAGTGAAACAAGGGCACCTAACACTATGTATAGTACAGTGATTCCTACAGGGAGGCCGCCACCTACCTCAAGATTAGGTTGAGTGCTTATGATAACGCGGAGAATAACTCCTATTGCACCTAAAATTGAAGCTCCAGCATAGCTCCAACCTTTCCGTCTTCTACAATAATAAATAAAAACAATGTTAAGAATAATTAGTGGAGATACAAGGGTAATTGCAAGAAGTTGGACTTCAAAAACACTATTTATAACAGTAACTATTAATGCTAGGATAATTGCAACTAAAAAAACCTCAAGAAGAACTATAGAAGTTTTCATGTTGATGCTCAAAGATTCAATTCCAGATTTCAATTTATTTCACCTCTATATTAATTGAATACAATAGGAAAACATTTTCACTAAAATTTTTTTAAGAAATTTTGTTCTCTATACACTCTATCTCAATGTCGATATATTTTCTATTTTTCATACATTTATTTCCACAATATGGAGTTGAGTATGTGAGTGAGTGAATACTTAACGGAAGATTTGCAGAGTTATATAATCTTGAAATGTTCCAGGAATACAGTATGATTGGTGAGAAAGTTGAGAAAACATTAGCACCTCTATTAAGGATTTATTAAAAGAGGATTAACTTCATTTATTTGTTTAGGTTATATTTTATGGGTTTGTATGAAAAGTTCAATAGATTGGTATAAATGTTAAATCGTTCAAAACATTCAACTTTAGTATTTAAAGAATTTTCAGATTGATAATAAGAATAGTTTCCAATAATTTCTAATTTATAGAAATATCTATTGATCATTGCTTGTATTCCAAAATTTTTATGAATTTTTATCATTCACTTATAACATAATACTTTTAGGAGTTGATAGTATGGATACAATTAAGTCAGCTTTGATTAGTCAGAAAGAAATAGATCAAAAGAAAATAGTTTTGGAATATTTTAAATTAGTCGGCTCGGGAAAGTTCAGGGAAGGGTTGCGTTTCTTTCAGGATGATTGCAAGACACATAATCCTTTCACATCTGGCAGCATAGAAAATCTGACCGACGCAATGGTCGCGGCTGCTAAAGATCTTAATACATGGAATGAGGAAGGCTTTTTTACTGTTAAACATGTCCTCGCCGACGGAGACCTAGTCGCAGCACACACTGAATTATTGAACTCCAAATCCAAACCTTTCAAAGGGGGATTGAGACAGATTCACCTTTTCCGCTTCGAGGGTGACAAAATCGTTGAGTATTGGGATATTACACAACAAGTGTTGCCAGATATGCCAAACGCAAGTGGAGCGTTCTAATGAATTATAATCAATTTATCCTATTATTTTTTTCATTTGCTATCTTTATCCACTAGTATAGATGCAGCAAAACTACGAATAAATGGTATGCAGGCAAAATAATATATTAAAGTTAATAGCTTTCTCTTAATTATTTAATTAATTATATATTAAGTAACCAACATTCTCTTAAATTATTTGAAAACAATTTATTTATTTTAAATATCGATTTTAAAGCTTATCACTAGAATATCTATGACTCCAAACTATAAGAAAAGTTATCTAATTTTACATTTACCGTTTTTATTCTAATTTTTTTTTATAAATATTTATTTAATGAATAGTTTATAATTCAATTATACGATGTAAATCAATTAAATATTAGCTATTATTAATTACGAGTGATTGTTATGAAGTCTAATTTTGTAGATGATGCGGATATAAAGAAATTATTATCCTATGTAAAAAAACATCCCTCAAACTCTTTAAAAGAAATAATCCATGAATTCAACTTCAACCCTTTACCGGTTTCAGGTAAATCAAAATGTGAAAAAATAGTTGCAGTCGATGGAAGTGTTAAATTAATCGCTGAACGAATAAATTATTTTAATAGTTCTTTAAATAACTATCAAACCTATGTAATAGACCCCATTATCTTTATCAGAACAATCTCTGTGTATTCCAGTAATCCATTCATCAAAGAAGATGAAGTAATTATTAGAGAAGAATTAAATCATTATAAATTAGAATATCCAGATAGAACCATCGCTTTAAGGCAGATGGAATCTAATTTGCTTAAATTAGAGGAAATGAATCATATTAAGGATTTAGTAAAAGAGATGACTTATGGGAGTATTTTACTTTTAGATATGGCACTCATCAGTGTAGAAGATGACTTAAGAATGAAAAATATAATTAACGAATGCCGGAAAAAAGGAATTAACATTGTCGGATGGGTTAAAGATTCTGATATTAAAACAAGCGATGGTTTATTATACACGGCAGCTGCAAAATCATCAGCTTCACAACAAGGAATTAAGCCACCATGGTTTGCAGTTCATCCTAAATTCAAAGATAAAGATATAAATGTATTTTTATATCATCCACCATGGGGAAACTTCGTATTCAGAACCGATATAGTATCCTCCTCCCTAACTATACCTGAAATATTTAATACATTAATTAATTGTAGTAAACATTCATTGGGTTACCCTTTAGCATTATATAAAGCCCATCAAAGAGTTAAAATAACTCAAAATGATGCAGATAATATGTTCCGGAAAATGAAGAAAATGTCAGCATCTGATGGCGAATTAATTGATCGAGTTGGAGAAAAACCATTCCATGAAACTTATCTAGATTTATAGTAGGGGCATATAAAAATGGAAAACATTAATGATAAAACTAATTTGAAAGGAATAGGTCATTTAATCTCAGGAGACATTAGTAATAAACTGGAATTTAAATTATTTTCAGAATCTAATGTAAATGTGGGAGACTTTGTATTAGTCGAAGATCAATACCATGGAGAATCAAATCATTTCGTTGGCAGAGTAACTAATATAAAGCTCAGAACACTCGGAAGAGAAGATTTTTTAACAGAAATGTCTAATCAAATTGAAGTTTCACCCATGGAAGTTAATCCTTACGAGTTCAGAGATTCACGATCTGAAATCCTAGCTAGAATAGCTGAAATCAGTTTAATTGGAATATTAGATGGAAAAAATATTGCACCACCCAAAAAAATTCCAAATCACCTCTCACCCGTCCAAATACCGACAGTCCAGCAAATGGATTGGATATCAAGTAAGGGAGATGTAGAAATAGGTAAATTACGCGCTGAAATGACCGGTGAAGGCGATATACCAATACTACTTGATTCAGAGATACTAGTTAAGAAACATCTATTCGTAGCAGCCATGACCGGCTCAGGTAAAACAGTAACCGTTAAAACATTAATCGCCGGTTTATATAAAACCGATAAATATGGAGTATTAATATTCGATGTACACGGGGAATACTACTATCCCCAAAAAAATTCTAGAGGATTAAGTGAATTAGATAATGATAATGTAGTTATTTATGGTTTAGGAGATAAAGCGGATAAAGGACATCAGATACTAATAAATTACAGAGATCTTTCCTTAAGTGACCTTTTATACTTCCATGATTGGAGTCCACCCCAAAGAGAAGCATTAGGAATTATTTTCAGTGATAATAATATTAAAGAGAATTGGAGTCATCCACTAGAATATATAAATGATACTAAACCCTTTGATATGAAGAAAGAGTATGGTATCAATATAGAAACCGGAAATGTTTTAAAAAGAAGAGCTAAACAGATTATAGATGGTAAATCTGATTTTATTACTAATAATGATAAAGAAAACCTATATGATAAAATAATGGATGATTTAAGATTTAAAAGAATAGTAATCATTGATTTCACACGATTAAGTGAACGATCAGAGAATATATTAATAAATATCCTCTCCAGACGAGTGTTAAATTATAATAAACAAGCCACACAAAAGAATGAAAATCCTAACAATATTTTCATTATTTTAGAGGAAGCTCAGAGATTCCTTGATCCAGCGGAAGCCCAAAATAAAGGCGTAATGCGGGAATTAGTCAGGGAGGGACGGAAATTCGGGGTGGGTTTAGGCGCGGTAACCCAAATACCCCGATTTTTCGATGAAAGAATCTTATCCCAATTCAACACATACATTATCCTAAAACTTACTAATTCTAGTGACCGGAATATATTAGAGGGTGGTTCCCCTCAAAATATTAGTGATATGTTCAATGAAATAGCTATCCTATATCCAGGTGAAGCAGTTATTGTTGGAGAAGCCATACCATTAGCTTTACCAGTTAAAATACACTATTTTGATGATTTAGATCTATCAAAGTATAAACGGGAATATGATGACGTTAATGTATCTGGTGATATGGGGGCATTTTAAATTTGAGTTTCACCATTGTTCATACTGCTGATTTTCATCTTGACCGGAATTTCAGTTACTTATCCGATGAAAAATCATCTCAAAGAAGAAAAGACCTTTTAAAGGCTTTTCAACAAGTTGTTGATTTTACATTGGAGAATAAACCAGATGCATTATTGATTTGCGGTGATACATTTGATAAGGTTCTACCACGAAATCCCCCTCGAGTCCATTTCATAAGGAATATGCGAAAGATACATGAAAATGGTACAGAAATTTACTTAATAGGCGGTAATCATGATGTACCTAAGGGTGTTAAAGAAGGAACCATGACTATTGAATCATTAGAAGCAGCAGGATTAGCTAATGTATTTAAAGGAAATGATTATAGTAATATTGAATGTAAATCACTCAATAAAGATTCAGATGTACTTAATATTCATGGGGTAAGCTTTAACCCCTTTTATCCATCCGAGAAATTTATAAAACCACAAGTGAACATCAAAGACGGATATAATATACTAATGATGCACGGTGCTTTACAAGGAATTACACCACTTGATGCAGATTACGAGGAGGATAATCCCATTGACTCATCAGCCATATCCAATACTAACCTTGATTATGTGGCGTTAGGTCACTATCATAATTATGGTGAAAAAACGTATGATGGAACATTAGCATGTTACTCCGGCAGCACTGAAAAAATAACCTTTCTAGAAGAGAATGACAAAAAATGCTTCCTCTACCTCGAAGTGGATGGTTCTGGAGTAAATTATGAGAAAATCAGTTTAAAGAATAGGCCTATGCGAACAGTTAATATGAATATAAATGAATCAATACAGGATATTGATCATAAAATAAGTAATTATCTCTTTGAGAATGCTAATAAAGAATTAATACTTAGATTAAAGCTTAAAGGCCGATTAAATTTTGATAAATATAAAACTCTTCATAAAATGAAGTTATATAATGATTACATTAATTACTATTTCTGGTTTTCCATAATAGATGAATTAGAATTAAGTCAATACGAATTACTTGCCCTCGAGAAAATAGAAGATAATCCCATTAAAGTTTATAAAACATATATGAATCAGAGAATTGAGAAATTAGAGGGAATAGAAAAAGAAAAGTATAAACAGGCACGTGATATTGGAGTTAACATTTTATCTCAAGTCAGGGAGGATTAAACTTATGGTTATTTTCAGGGAACTTGAGATGGAAGGATTTAAAAAATATGATCACCCTAAAATTTATAAATTTAATGAAGGCTTAATCGGTGTTTTTGGGAAGAATGAGAGCGGTAAATCAACTATAGGTGATGCTATAAGCGTTTCATTATTCGGACTTAGACCTAATACGCCCTATAAAAAAAATGAAATAGTAACCTGGGGAAAAGATAAAAGTAATTTAAGTCTGGAATTCGAAACAGATGTACTATACCGTGTGGAGAGAAGTTTAGGAAATAAAAGCAGAGCAAGTTTACAAAAACAAGATAATGGAAAATGGGTGACCCTTGCCAATACCATTAAAACTGTTGATAATCAAGTTCAAGATATTTTAGGACTTGACTATAAATCATTTAAAAATTCTATTTTCATAGCTCAAAATGATTTAAACTCTCTTTCAAGTCTCAGTAAACAAGAAAGACAAAACATAATAAACAGACTCTCACGCTATGATGAATTATCTCGAGCCGAAACAATCCTAAAAGAAAATATAAAAGAATTAAACACCGAACTAAATATCCTAAACCATGATTATGAGCATTTAGAAGGAATAGTATCTGATAAAATAGGAAAATATGATAAATTACAGGAATTAATAGAGAATTACACTAACAAAAATCAATTACTAACAGATAAGAAAACCATTCTAAATGAAATCAGGTTTAGATTAAAGATTTTCATAGAATTAAAGAAAATAAATGATACATTAAGTAAAATAAATGATCAAAAAAGATTAATCGATGAAAAACTACAAGATATAAGTCGAATTGAAGAGAAAGAATCCGAAAAACAATACATCTCGGGGGAACTTGATAAATTAAATTACGTTAACTCAGATCTTAAAGCTGACATAGAAGAATTAAGGGACACAGTATTTCAGATTAGGGAAACTAATAATCGCAGAAAAGACGTGAAAGAATATCAATCATTGATTACTGAGAAAAATCGTGAAATAACGCGGATTGAAGAGAAGGAATCTGAAAAACAATATCTACTCGGGGAACTCGGAAAATTAGAACATATCACAAGTGATTTAGAAAATAGAATCAAGAATATTGGATTAATAAATGGACAATTAAGGAATTTAAGGGAAGTTGAAAGTGACCGAGTAAGAGAAAACATTGAAGTTCTAACCAAGAAGATCGATGATACAGAATCATTAATCAACGATAAAAATATTGAGATCACAAGAATTGAAGAGAAAGAATCCGAGAAAACACATTTAAACAATGAACTAGTGAAACTGGAACATCTAACACCTGATTTAAAATTTAGGATTGAAGAATTCAATACTTTAAATTCAGAGGCTAAATCTGTTAAAAAAGATTTAGAACGACTGGATAAAGAGAAAATAGAGAAAATATCTCTCCTTGAGAATGAAGAGGAATTAAAATCTAATCATGATACATATAAAACTGTATCTGGACTTCAGGCTAATTCAGATTCACTAAGATATGATATTGATCTACTTGATGAAAATATAGATGAAAAGAAAAGTGAATTAGGAGATTTAAAAGAAGAAACCGGGAATCTGAGTGAAATTGAACGTAAATATGAAAATGGAAAATCCAGATCTAATACTTTAATAGGTGCCGGAGTTGTATTGTTAATTCTCGGTTTCGTATTAGGATTTACAATTAACATATTTTTAATAGTAATATCTTTAATTGGTTTAGCACCAATATATAAAGGTTATAATGATAGAAACTTTTTTAAAAATAAATTAAGGATTATTAAAGGGAAACGAGAAGTTTTTGGACAGTTAAACCAATTAGAAATCCAATATAATGATAAAATAAATGTTTACAAAACTAATGAACAAGAACTAGAAAAATATAAGAATTATGACATTGAATCATTGAAAAATGATTCTGAATCCTATGAAAGTTTAAATAAAGAGAAAAATAAGCTTAAAGAATTAGAAGACCAAGAAAACAACACCAAAAATAAATTAGAAATAATTCACGAGAAGTTAAAAAACGAATATCAAAATTTCCCAAGTCACTACAAAGACCTAGTTAAATTAGATGATACAAGGATAGATAAAGAAATTTCTAAGATTTATCAAGAAGAAGATAAGAAGCGAAGTAATTACAATGCCACAATCCAGGAATTAAATAAAGAAATTAACAGAAAACCAGTAATACAAAGTGAAAAAGAAAAACTTGAACAACAAAAAAAAGAACTCCAAAAACAGTACCAAGAAAAACTTGACTTAAAAAATCAAATTACAAAACGTATAGAAACCTTATACCTCAATCTAAAAGAAGAATACGATAAATTACCATCACATTACCAGGATTCAGTGAGTTTTGATGATCCAAGTATGGATAAAGAAGTTTTAAGACTTTATCAAAATGAAGATAAACTGAAAAGCAATTACAATACAACCCTTAAGTCACTAGATAAAGAGATTGAACGTAAACCATTAATCCAACAAGAATTAAATAACCTTGAACACGAAAAACAGGAACTCCTAAATCAATATTCACAAGAAAAAACAGCCTTACAGAAATTAACTAAAGAAGAAATCGAATATAACCCAATGGAACATCAAATCCTTGAAGAAAAAGA
>PMWA01000106.1:8218-32670 GCA_003166335.1 Methanobacterium sp.
TCACTGAAATAGCAAAGAATGAAATCTCAAATACAGCTAAAATGCTAAGAGAACAAGTTATGGAAAGAACCAGAAAATATGTCCATTTAATTTTACCAAAAATAACTAACCATAAATACCAGGACGTTAAAATCACTGAAGACTTTAAAATTAAAGTATACTCACCAGAAAAAAATGATTTCGAATCCATCACCGCATTAAGCGGCGGAGCAAGAGACCAAGTATTATTCTCACTCAGACTAGCATTCACAAACGCTATATTAGGTGGAAGATCCAGAAGTAAAGGATTCTCCCTATTCTTAGATGAATTCCTAGGAAGCTTCGATCAAAACCGCAGAGATGAAACATTAAAAATGCTCAAAGAACTCAAAGAAGATTTCAGACAAATATTCCTCATCAGCCATATCGAAGGAATGGAAGGAAACGTTGATCAAATCATAAGAACACCAGAATAAAATAAAATTTATGGTAATATTTATTTTTAGAGGATCAAAATAACAAAACTTTGCAGTATTTTTCATTTGAAATATTTTTTTTTATTATTCTTAGATAAGTACCTATAGCCTCAGCTAAAATATACCCAATAGTTGCAAACTGTTCTATAACGAAGTTGAAAAACATATCGAATAAAACTTGTGATTATTGAATTATTTAATTTATGAAAAAAAGCAACATTAAATCAAATTTCGATAAAATATTTGTTTTAAATTTCTTATGAGTAAACATTTGCTTAAGTTAATTGCCATGATATTTACTGTTTGTTGTTTCCGTATTTACTTAATAAATTATAGTTAAATACTAAACTTTTTATACTTAGTTGTTAATATTTATTATTATGGCTAGGTGGGATAGAATTGGTATTAAACATCAAATGTCGGTTGAAGAACTTGATAAACGGATTAAATGTTTGGAAAAAGATGTTAAAGTTTTAAATCGGCTACATTTCATAAGAAATAGGTATCTTGGTGATTCAGTTGAATTAGCAGCATCTAAATCCGGCGTGACTAAACGAGTTGGGTATATTTGGCAAGAAAGATGGAATGAAGAAGGTTATGAGGGATTAATGCCAAAGTACGGCGGCGGGAGACCCGCAAAACTCACTGAAAAAGAAAAAATCAATTTAAAAGAATTATTAAGCAAAAAAGACGATTGGACCACCAAAAAAATTAAAAAACTCATAAAAGACAAATTTGGTCCAGATTTCTCCGAAAAACATGTTAGAACCATATTAAGAAATCTAGGACTAAAATTCGGCAAACCTTATCCCAAAGACTACAGAAGACCCTTTAATGCAGAAAACAGTTAAAAAAACATAAATGCTATCATTAACAAAAATCCAGATGTCATAGGGTTTTTTGATGAATTTTCACCACAAAACACGGCCAACACCCAAAGATTGTGGTCAACGACCAAACCTGTTATAAGCAAAAACATTACACGTCTACGCGCCAACACCTTCGGATTTTATGCCGTTAAAAGGTCATAGCACAATTAATTTCAAAGAAAACTCACAAAACGCAAATATGTGATGAAATAGAAAAACACTTCAAAAAATTCTCACAATCAAAAACATATGCCAAAAAATGGATAAAAAAATTCCTATAAAAAAGTATAAAAAAATAAGTTTTTAACTATAATTAATAATATTCCTGAAAATTTTGTAAGATCCTGAATGGATATACCTCTTTATTTAGTTTAACAGTAGTTGCAGATTCAACTTTAAATTTAGCCGAATTTCTAACAATTATTTTAATTTCTTCATGTAATTTATCATAGAGATATCTGTATTCTGGAGGTATATTTCTCCCTCTAAAGAAATTCATCCTTATATTCTGTAGAGTTATTGCTGCAGTATAGGACCTTCTGGCGTTGCTAGTTTCCAAATCAATTTCAGGAAGAAGTTCATCTACTTTTTCATAGATCTCAATTAAGTCTTTAAATCCTCGAGGGTGTTCAATTTCATAAATTTGCACCTTACCACAAGAAGTATCTAATATACTTGGTTCAGCAAACCAGAAGTTTTTAACATAACTTTGATGACTGGCATGGATATCCAAATCTACCAGAATACTGGCTAATTCATCTTTTGCTTCATTTTCTGATATTTTCTTATCTTCCTGAATTCTATTCAATGATTTTCTAAGTAAACGCATCCATTCAGATGCAGAGTAAATTAAATCTTTAAAACCTTTCCAAGTATAAAGAGGAGTTTTAATCAATGTATTTTCGCCCATTTCAACTACAAATTTAGTAAAGATAAGTTTATATGACGCATAAAAACCATGTTCATCTATAATAATTTCTTTACCTTTTAAATCATCTATACTTGATTTTAACACTTTTATATCTTCAATAGAATCATAATATTCACTTTTAAATGAAATAATCCTGTCTAAGGGTAAGAATAGACCATTTCCATCTTCATCAACAACTATAATGACTTCTTCACCAGCATCTATTTTCATCTGATGGGTTTTAAGTCCTTCAAGGGATTTTATCAGCTTTTTTTCTCCAGTTGGTTTTACATTTTCTTCAAATGTAAGCTCTGATACCATATTATTAATTTTTTCCATATTTTGCAATTCATTTAATGTACATTTTAATAGTTTAGGTAAAGATTCTTCGGGTGAAGGTATATAAAGAGGTCTTTTATTTTTTTCATTTAATCGGTTTTCTAAAATTGTTTTTAAATCTTCAATATTTTGACTGCTACCAATGAAAATAAAGTTTTTAATATCACTTTCTTCAAATTCATATGTAATGTAGGGATTGATGGCCGAAATCACGTAAAATTCAGCTTCTGGCTCTAATTCTATTTCGAAATCAGACAATTCATTCCAAGTACTTATTCTCACTTTTTCTGGAATATAATCTTCAAAACCATTTTCTATAAGTATTTGTTCGGTCCCTTTTTTATCAGAATTAGGCACAGAAATAAAAACTACATTATTATCTCTTTGGATAAAATCAGTTAATAATTCAATTATTTTATTCATTATAGGATTAGAGGGCTCATCATCTACTAAATAATAATCGTTAAATGGTTTAATTATCTCTTGAAAAGCATCATAATTATTTTCTAAAATATAACCCATTATATTATCAAAAATCCAGTTACCTCTCCTGAAATTGGTATAAATATTAGTTTCATTTATATATAATGGAGTCTTTATCAATTCATAAAAAAATTTTTTAATATGATAATTATCCATTATTTGAATTATTTGAGATATAACTTCTTCAACACTATCTAAACATTTTAAAAGTATATATTCGGCTGATATTTTACTCCCTAATTTAAATTCATTAAAGCATGAAGAAGTTGCAGATATCCAAGTTGAACTGTTATTATTGTTGATAATTTTTTCCATTAAAGATCCTGAATCCCAAGTATGCACCGTAATATCATATTTATCTGTAAATCCATCATTGAGTCCTATTTTATAGAGATGTCTTGAATCAGGTTTGACTGAGAACATTAAAACTGTCTTATTTGTAGTATCTAAAAATTTAATAAATGCTCTCCCCTTTTGACCATTAAATATGGACTTATCCTCTATAAAGGTGTCAGATTTAGTAAAAATTACTATTTCTGGATTTATTTTTTTAACAGCGTTAAAAATTTGATCTGCATTTAAATAATCCGGAATAAAAAAAATCCGATTATTTTCTATATTCATATCACTTAAATTATCATCAAGAATTTTAATTGAAGATATTTTCTTGTTAACTCTGATCAGTTCATTGATATTCGAGAGCGCTTTCCAGTAACTGATTTTATCAAATTTAAGTTTCCCTCCCCATCTTGGTTGTTCCTCCAAGGAAATTTCAAAATAACCATCAGGATTTATTTTATCGGGCGGTGTTCTTTTCCATATTTCCCTATCTTTCCATTTAAACAATTTAATAGAATTTTCTCCATAAGCATTATCTAATTTATTTTTTAATTTAGTCTTACATCTCCTATAAGAACAATTTTCTGCATCGACAGAATTATCTACTTCAAAATCCTGTTCAGCATAATTTAAAGGCTTAACAATTTTAATATGATAAGAAATTTTGTTTCTTTTTTCAAGCACATTTTTTCTATCAAATTTTCTAGCATCATCAACTATATCCTCATCTATTTCCATTTCAGTTAAATCATTAGAATAGAACAAATTATCAATTATTAAGTCAAATTCTGGTTTAGGAAATTCATCATTATCTGTAGAATTAATATTCTTAAAATTAGAAATTACTACAATCTTATTTACGGGATTTTCAAGTGCTAAGTTTGTAATCAGTAAAGGGATAAATTTAACTTCCTTCCAAGGCCATGTAATGAGATATTTTCCTGATGTATCTACACTTAACCAGTCTAAATATGCTTCTTCAATAACATTTGGATGAATAATCCATAAAAGAGGCACTTTCTTTATAAATGCATTATATTCATAACTTCCCCCTTTAATGGTCCTCCAAGTTTTCTTAAATTGAGTAAAATCTATATTTTCATAAAAATAAGCTTTACATGATGAACATTTTAATAAACCCATCCTATAATCTATTATTTTAATTATGGAACCGCTTGAATGAGGTTCATGGCAACAAGGACATGTGGGATATTTATGAAAATAGTTTATCATTGAATTAACCTTTTTATTATACTTTCCAGTTTATATGCAATATTAGAATCGTCTAATAAGATACCTAATTCATAATTTTTTGAAAGTCCGGCTTTAGTTAAATTTGCAGAACCAATTAGGACTTTTTTCTTATCTGAAATTAGAACTTTGGCGTGCAAAAACTCGTTTGGAGCTATAAAAACTTTAATATGTGGATATTTTTCTTGAAGTTCAATTAGATCTAGCTGAATACTTTTGAAAAATTCCTTATCATTGTGAATAAATATTTCTACATTCACACCTCGCTGTAGAGCTTTTTCAATGTTTTCTAAAACCAGACTTTCAGTAATTATGAAAACTGTGAGAAGTAAGAATTTGTTTGATCTGTCTATCAATTCTTTAATTACATCTTCTGTTGGTGTAATTCCGTATCCAATCCATTTATCGCCAGTTGCAACGATTTCAGCATTTGAACTCATTTAATCACCATTTAGCATGTGTCTATCTAACCACATGTTACCATGTTCACATGATGTTTCAGGAACTAAGAGACAATATATACAGGCTGATCCATTAACTCTATTTGAAGATATCCTTATTTTAGAGCATAATGGATCATGAGAACATAATGAAACTAATTTTAAGGCTTCATCCATAATTAATTCGAATTTTTCTGAAGATTCAACCAAACCACCCATTCCACAGTCTTCTCCTGCTGAAGTAGTGTATAAAAAAACACCGCCGTTACCATTTGGATCTAAATACACTCTTTCTCGAATAGATGCTGATGAATAGCCAGAAAAGAACGAAAGAGCCATAATCAAAGCATGGGAAAGCGAATGCCACCAAACAAATACGGGATTTTTAACCTCATCTTCTCTCCATCTATCCTTATATACAGGCATTTTTTCAATCCATTCATCTGAATTATGATTCAAATTTAAATATTCAATGGGATTTTCATCAGATGTTATAAAAATCCCTTCTCCAATACCTTCATATACTGGATACCAGTAAGTTCCATCAGGACGAGTAGCTCCGATAGATACGGTTTCAGATTCTATAATATTACCAGTGCCCTTATCCTTCTTTAAATAAGGCTTTCTCTGATATCCCATCTGAGCAGTTACCGTTTTTATTTTATCAACAGGATAAACTTTAAAAGGAAATTCATTTTCTTCTTTTCTAATTTTAATATTATATGCATATGGTGGGCCTTTACAAAAATTATCAGAACAGGCCTCCTCACCTTTTAATGTTTCAAACTCCTCAAGTAATATATTATCTACTTGTATATCTTCATTATATAAATCACTAGCTAGTTTAATAAGCTCTTCATAGCTATTTTCGTCAATATAATGTTTAATTACTTCTTTACTTTCATTAGCAATCCTATGATTTCCATCAAGAGCTATTAAAAAACCAGCTTCATCCACATCAATAGCCATCAATCCACTTAATAAGGAAGTTACATCTCCTATCTGTAAAATGTTAGAAATTGGCTTATCATATTTTGGTATCTTTAGTAATGTAAGCGTATTTGTGATTCTAAGGGATGTAGATTGTCTTTGAACTACTCTCATTCTTTGACCGCAACTTTTTCTATCAGGTTTGGTTATACCCACTAAATGTTCGCTGGGAATTTCTTTTTCAGGCAATCTACCTGTACATTGGAAATATTTCTGATAAACGTCTCCCATATTAGTTTCTAAACCACATTCAGGACATGTTATATTTATAGTTGAAAGGGAACTACCTCCTGCATCCCAGTAGAAATAATCTACATTACACGGAGTTTCATCTCCATGAACTGCTTCTTTCCATCTTAATTCATCTAAATGACCATCAGGACATGCGCACACAAATCTTACATTAGTCTTTGTATTTTTATGACAAATAGGACAATTATCATGCTTTGAAGAGTCAAAAAGGACTGGAAGATCAGGATTATGTTTTTCTTCTTTTCCATAACATATTTTCCATACTGGAAAGACATAAGTTCTATAAAGACCTTGAGTGTCCTTTTTTCGTTCAGATGAATTTGAAGGAAGCAAAAAGAATCTTATTTCATAATCTTTATATCTAGTCATTATTTTCTTTAAAACATGGCTCATACGTAAGTCATGGACCTGATATTTTGTTAATATCCTTGCAAAATTACCTCCTAAACCCCATCCTAAGGCTGGTATAATTCTAGGGCCATCTCTACCTTCAAGAATAGATCCCGGACCGTATGTTAGTATAA
Source organism: Methanobacterium sp. (assembly GCA_003166335.1). Classification (GTDB taxonomy): domain Archaea; phylum Methanobacteriota; class Methanobacteria; order Methanobacteriales; family Methanobacteriaceae; genus Methanobacterium_A. Next base: position 15,071 of record PMWA01000106.1, read on the forward strand.
ATTGTGATCTTCTTAAATTTTGAACCTTAATCTTTTCAGTCATATTTACACCCAAAACCCGGTTGTTTCTTCAATTTCTCTTAGTGATTGAGGAACGTTTTTAAATACAGTTTCAATATCATCTATATGTTCATGTTGAGGATCGCCTAGAATTACATTATATATAGGCTCATGCCACATACTGTATTCATTAAACTTAAGTTCATCGACATTATTTGCAATCTTTTTCCATCTTCTAATCTGTGTTTTAAGATATTTTAAAGCAAAGTCCACTGGTGCCGTATCTTCCTTATATATATAGTTTAATCGCGATTTCATATGATTATATAGAAATTCAATATCATCATCAGCATTATCTTCAGTAATGATAGTACCATCCTTATCATACCATTTTAACTGCATGTTATAAGCATTTCTTAAAAAAGCAACTGCTGAAGACCCCATAGCTTTCCAAAGAGCACCTTTAGAAAACGGTGATACGGAAACAGGTTCTATTCCCATATGAATTCTATAATGATAAGAAGGGAACGTTTCATAATGACTCAAGTCTCTGGGTCTTCCAGCTTTTAAAAACGTTACAACCAGTCCGCCATGTGATCTACCTATTCTACCAGTTGCTTGAATATAAGATCCAGTTGTTTTAGGTTGACCATTAACAACCATCATTGAAAGATGAGAAATATCAACACCAGTGCCAAACATTGAAGTGGTGAAAATAGCATCATAATTAGGACTTTCTTCTTTATCTCTCTTTCCATCTCTCTCAATCTCACTAAGAATTAAAGGAATAGTGGTAGATGGCATCCTACTAGAAAGTTCAACAGTTAAATCATGATTAAGTATTCTAGGAGAACCTCCCGAGATTGCTTTTAATCTTTCTTCTATGTCCTCCCTATAAAGAGCTCCTCCTCCTCCTAATTCCCTAATTGCATTATAATATCCAACTATTGTCCAGTAATACAGAATATTTTCCTCATTTCGATGTTCATTAGAAGATTTTAGGATTCTTGACCATAGCCTAACCTGAGGGGTCATAGGTCCTCTTCCAGGGGCATAAATACCCATATATATACGTCCACGTTTTCCCTCATCCCATGCAGATTCTGGAGCTTCCTCTTTTACGAAAAAACTATCATCTATATCTAATCCATATGGTGGAAATTGAAAGAGATCTTTTGAAAATAAGAAATTAACCTGTTCCTCTGCATTCTTGATTGTTGCTGTAGATGCTATATATTTAGGATTACCTCCTATTTTCTTAATTATGCCTTCAACAACTGCTTCATACAATCCAAAAAGGCTGCCTAATGGTCCATCAATTAAATGTAATTCATCCTGAATAATTAAATCAGGAGCTTTAAATGGATCAACAGATATGTCATGTTCTTTACTGGATTCTGTTGCTTTATCAGGGAATAGTGTATCACGATGATATCCATAGAACTTATTATATTTATTTATATTTCCAAACATTGATGCTGCTCTAGGTTCAAAAGCTAAACGTGCTATTTTATCTGCTGTACTAATTATTACGGTAGGGCATCTAGAGTATATTTGTTCATCGACAGTATAAGCTGGAATAGGAATTCTCGTACCTAATTTAAATGGACTTTCAATTATTCTTTCGAAATTACCATCTGGTAACTTAAATCTACTTTCTTCATGCTCCAATGGAACTCCTTCTCTCCAAAAAACATTATTAAGGTTACATTCAGGATTTGGGCACCAAATTTCAAAATCACTATATTCGTCTCTTTCTCGATGTCTTGCAAGATCTTTTATACTTCCAAAATATCCTTGCCTGTATAGATTTAATGATGCAATTTCAAATGTATCTTTTAACTCATCCCAAAGCTCGTCAATTTCTTTCTTTTCAATATTCTGATCCGTAAAAATAAATGAAAGAGTATAATAACCCTCTTCATGATTTTTATTTGATAAAGTAGCTTCTCCTATAAAATCTGTAGTTTCTTTTAAATTTTTGAGTTTTTTTGACACTTCAAGGTGCGATTCTGGCGATTTTACAACAAAATGTAGTTTATTATCTTCTTTAGGTAATCCTGTTTTAGGAATTGTAAGCCAAGAATCACATACTGGACATTTAATAACTTGGGCTGGTTCGCTAGAACTATTATCCCATTCATCTTCCCCATTTCCATCTCTAAGTAAAGAAATAGCTTGATTATCTCCTATCAGATGAAGTGGAGATACGGCACTACCTACCCACATGCCAGTTGAAAATCTAACTGATCCATAAATCCAGTCTCCATCGATATCACAAGAATTTGGCCTCCAACCGATGTATCTTTCTGAACTATGAGATACTCTGAGATACTCGGCAGCGGTAATTAGCTTAATTGTTCTTCTGAACTGTTGAACTGTCAACAGCCTAAGAGTATATCTTGAGATTATAGAAGTACCAGCACCAGTTTCTATATGAGGATTATTAAAAGCAATAATTCTCCTTAAAGCCATTGTAAAAGCCATAATGGCAAGATATGATTCTGTTTTTCCTCCACCTGTAGATATCCATAATAAATCAAGTGTATTTCTATCTTCTGAATCTTTATTGATTATTGATTCAATAGTCATAAGAAAAAAAGCAAGTTGAAATGGTCTCCATATGAATTCACCGTTTATTGTAGACCATTCATGTTGTTGAGATATACATTTATTAGCAAAACAAAATGCAAGTTTTGCAATAGAGCTAGATTTGAGGGTATGCAAACCAAGTTTAATCCGTTCAAGTGCTTTAAGCTGCTTATTGATTAGATTATTTGCAATTTTTTTATATTTCTCAGGTAGTTCATCTTTCTCTTTAACGTTACTATTAATCCAATTTTCATATTTTTCTAGAACAGGAACTAAAAGTTTATCAAAATCTTCATTAAACCATATTTCTGACAATTTCTTAGCGGATAAACTAGGAGATTTCTCATCCTCAGGTAATTTAAAAGATGATAATGGCATTGGATATAAAGGAACAAATTCGCTCCTTAAATGTGGCTGAATAAACTCTTTTAACTCTTTTTTTTCCTCAAAATAAAAAGAGCCATCAGGCCATAAGAAATCAACATCAAACTTATCCATATAGTCTATATCGTGCCATAAAGCAGAACACATGTGTCCCAAGGCTTTAAAAGGGCGATTTCTGTAAATAAAGTCTAATTCATTTTCTTCTTCATTAATTTGATCTAAATTAGGTAATTGTTGCTCATCAGAAAGGTTAATTCTAATAGATGGTTGAAAAATACAAGAGGATATATTTGGCTTAAATTTTTTTTCATCCAAATTTAATTCCAAATCATTAACAATATTCACTGTAATATGATATTTATCTCCTTCTAAAAGCGTTTTTTTAATATAAAGAAGGATTTCACCATCATTATCTATATTATCAAGGTTAAGGGTTTTTAATTCACTTTCACTACTATCAAGAGATATTTTTTTAATATCACAGTATGATCTTCTCTTCCATAAATTTTTCCCATCTTCTTGTTTTTCTTTGATCTTAAAATAACGTCCCCAAGTAATGCAAATTTTGAAAACAGGCTTACTAGCTTTAATAATAAAAGAAATTCCGAATGATTTTGTTCTCATTCTTGGATCAATTTCTGAGGGAATTGTAGCGTCTATTTCCTCATTTGTCGAGTTATCATCTGGATTCAGATCTCCACCTTCTCTTGTAGATTCACTATCTGGATCTATAGCACCTTTATCATCTTTTAACTCATATTTTTGAGTTATCAAAACACCAGTTAAATATTCATCCCAAGGATCTTGGTCAATTTCCTCTTCAACACCATACCTTGGGCCGTAAACTTCTTTAATTAGTTCTTCAATGAATTCTTTTCTCATTTTAAGTAATTCCCCCCAATTAGATAAAATTTTATAAGTTCGTTTAACTATAATAATATCAATATTAATCAATTTAATATGATTTACTATTAAAAAGAAATAGAAACAGTTAACTGCAAATTAATTATATAAATTAGAAATAATTACATTAAATAACAAATAGGGGTAAGTTGATGCTAAATGATAATCATTGATATGTTTTCTGGTGGAGGAGGATTATCAGAAGGTTTTTTTAGATCTGGATACGAATTTGTTTCACATATTGAGATGAATCGTTATGCATCAATGACTCTTGAAACACGTGCATTATATCATCATTTAGATAATAAAAATGATTACTATGCATATTTAAAAAGTGAAATTAATAGGGATCATTTTTTAGGTGAAAATGAAGATTTATCAAAACAAGTCCGGGAATCTGTAATAAATGAAGAGATATCAAGTGAAACTAAAACTCCAATCATTAAGAAAGTTAAAAATAAGATGAATGATATGGACATCGATAAAATAGACGGAATCATTGGTGGACCACCTTGTCAAGCTTATTCAGTTATAGGTAGAAGTAGATCTCCGGATTGTATGAAAAATGATCCTCGTAATTATCTTTATGAATATTATGTTGAATTCTTGAAGGAATTTAATCCAGATTTTTTCATCTTTGAAAATGTTCCCGGAATGCGTTCAGCAAAAAAAGGATATATTTTAAAAGATTTTAAGAATAAAGTTAATAAACTTGGGTATAATACTGAAGCAAAGATCTTAGACGCAGGAAACTTCAATGTTCTCCAATCCCGAAAACGTTTGATAATAATTGGCCATAAAACTGATAATAGCTTTTTCGAAACCATCGGCACATCAAAAAAGAAAAAATATAATGTTTCATCTATTTTAAATGATCTACCTATCCTTAATCCTGGTCAAGGAACAGATTCTCAACAACAATACAGAAAAGAGAAAATATCTGGATATTTAAATAATTTTAATATAAGAACCAAAAAAGATGTTTTAATACATCATCAAGCTAGAAAACATAATGAAAGGGACAGAAAAATTTATAGACTCGCCATTAACACGTGGAATAAAGAGAAAAGGCGAATAAAATACAAAGAACTACCAGAAGACCTAAAAACCCACAAAAACAGGAAATCATTTGAAGATAGGTTTAAAGTTATAGCTGCTAATTCCAAATCTCATACCATAGTTGCACATATCTCTAAGGATGGGCATTATTATATTCATCCAGACATCAAACAAGCAAGATCGATTACTGTAAGAGAAGCTGCCAGAATCCAATCTTTTCCAGATAACTACAAATTTGAAGGACCCAGAACTTCACAGTACGTACAAGTAGGGAATGCAGTTCCTCCATTAATGGCAGAAAACTTGGCTCAGAAAACTAAGGAATTCATTGATAGTTAATATGGGAAAAAGTGAAATTATACACGAAAGAATATTAAAATGGAGTAAAAGTAACTTAAGAGTTTTTCCATGGAGAATAACATCAGATCCCTATAAAATTTTAATAGCAGAGATCATGCTGCACAGAACCCAAGCATCTCAAGTTGAAGAAGTCTATAAAACGTTTGTAGAGAAATACCCTGACTTTAAATCTATATGTAAAACAGGAAAACTAAAAATTTTAAGTGAGCTATCAAGATTAGGGTTAAAATGGAGGGCAAAATTTCTTTATCAGCTTTCATGCACTTTATCTCAAGATTATAATGGAATAATTCCATTTGATAAAGGTAAACTTTTAGCACTTTCAGGGGTGGGTCCATACATATCTTCAGCATTTCTATGTTTTGCATACGATTCACCGGAACCAATACTTGATACAAACACGGTCAGGGTAATCGGACGCTTATTCGGACTGAAAATAACAGATTCATCAAGAAGAAGTAAAAAATTTGAAGATCTGATGAAAGAACTTGTTAATCTCGGAAACTGCAGATTATTTTCTCTTACTTTAATTGATTTTGCAGATGCTATATGTAAATCAAAAAATCCATTGTGTAATAAATGTATGCTAAATACCATTTGTGATTATTATTCAGATATTATAGAATAACCCATTTAACCTTCTAATTGTAAAAAATTCATTAGAATAAATTCTGCAAAATAAACCAAAAAGTTATTAATTGACGATAAACTTATTAATTTTTTACTATTTAGTTTTTTAATTAAATCTAATTTTTTTCTTCTGATATTTGTTTTATTACGTTTTCAATGAATTTGCCCAGTCTTTCTTCATCATTTACAGATTTTCCTGGTGTAAGGGGAAATGCTCCAACTGATGGAATAATTTTATTTGTATATTCCTGATAGATTTTCGGAATTCTTCCAGGATATAGAACATATGCTCCTAAAGTATTTGCTATAGCATCTTTATACGTGTGCATTTTATAAATATCATCATTTATAAAGCTGGTTTTAATGTCACATTTATATTTAGCATCAAAATGCAGTAAGTATTGTTTACTATTGTTTGTAATAGTTAATGAGTAATCTGGTACCATTTTCAGAGAATAAGAGTGATTTTCAGGGTCTTTAGATGTGAATGTATTATTGTAGGCTAATTCCAGCTCTAAATCAGTGTTATCAATAATAAACTTCTGTGATGATTCTTTACTTCTTTTAATTTGAATGGACCATTCTTTTCTATTGAAGTTAAATATTGATTCATAATTTGTTTTAGTATTTTGGAGTTTATTTAAGATTTTTATTAGTTTAAGATAGCACCAGTATTCGTATAGTTGGCTTAGTTTTTGTTGGAATCCTTTTATATCTTCTTTAATTTCTTCACATTGGAAATTGAATGCAAATTCAAAAATTAGGAAATAATCGAGAATATCTCGGTATCCTTCTTTTTTTTGGAGTACCTGTGAATTAGAGGGCAAATTATAGAGTACTCCAACTTCATTAAGCCACCCATCAAAAATGTACTCCTGGATAATTTCAGCATATTCTCTAGTTTTTTCGGCAGGATATCCTTCTATTCTTTCAAAATCTATGTAAATAATCATTTCAATTAAGAGTTCATTCAAAAGTTCTAAAAAATATTTGACGAATCTATTCTCAGGAGTATCTAATGTGTCTTCATAATTTTTTTGGCTAATCCTTTTGGGAACATAATTCTCCATTTCCAGTGGCCATTTAGGAGGTGTTACATCTGTTTTTGAAAGATTTCCTGGATTTGATATTAAATTTATTAAATCTGTTGGTCCGATAGATGAGGCAAATGCTGTGGGCACTGTTTCAAAATATTGTTCGAGTATTTTATGGGGATCTCTCCTGATGTATCCATAAGAGCTTAAAAGATTTTCCGGACGGAATATATACTCCAAAAACATGAAATCTTCATAAAAACTCTTTTTTACTCTTTGTTGAAAATTTATATATTTAAAAGTGGGAGATTTTTCATAAAAAATCAGACCTGATGCTGCTTTAGCCAGGTCAGCAATCATAGATGGATAATGGTTTTCGTAGTTCATTTTTTTGGAACGTACCTCAAAAGGAATTTTGACAGATTTCAAACCATCAACTTCCACATCGAAGAAAGACTGACCTACATAGCTTTTAAAATTAAGAATTCCACCATAGATATTCATATCAAACATTAAAGGTTTTAAAACAGGATCATTACCAACATTTTCCAGTGTAGGAAATCTTACAGTATTGGAGTTGGATTTTTCAGGAGTGAATATTAATTGATACTCGGTTTCTTCCAATAAAAAAATATTTTTCGAATCTAGAAATAATAATGGTGTATGATTGTCGAGTTTAGGAACATCTGGAACGTTTTTAAAGCAAATTTTAGAATTGTTCATGTATACTGAGAAATCTGTACTCTTATGTTCATGCTCATGAAGTTCGTTTAATTTAATAACCCCTATAGGGTTACCTTCACTGTCAGGGAGTTTTATAATGATTTCCTGTGCTGACATTATTTTTAGACCTAATTGGTAAATGAAACAAAACGTTTTTCTTGAAGAGTTTTACCCATCCATTGTAACTTTTTAGCGCTACTGGGATATAATAAAAATTCTTCATTCAATTCTTGTAAATACCATATAGAGTTTTCTAATTCATCTGTATAACATAATTTGAACAGTTTTTCAAGGGTAATATCCAACTCTCGTTGCGATCCATGTATTTTGGGGAGCATTTTTTGCATAATCTGTGCATCGAAGTACCGCCTCCAGTTAATCCAATCATTAGGAGATTTTTCATATAGCCATGCTACATACATGAATCTTAATATCTCATCTATTACTCGGAAACCAAAATCAAAACCAGCTTTACCTAAAGTACTCTGGAAATTATTAATCTCATCAGCTAAAAAGCTCCATAAATCACTATTTTCCGGAATATGAACATTTTTTAAAAGATCTTCTAACTCTTTAACTTTTGTTTCCCTAATATTTAGATCAGAAAGAGGATCTTCTAGATATTTAATATCACCATTAAAATTGTTACTTTCAAATTCTCCTAATATATAGTTTTTAGCTGGGTAAGTGGCAAATTCTATGGTGTTAGCTCTATCTAAAACTTTAGGACTGAACATGTAGGTTGTCTCATCTACGTTGACCGTTCCAACTACTAAAATATTGTTTGGTATTTCCAATTCTTTAGGTATATTTAATGGGTTTTCAGGATTATTGTTAGAATGTAGAGGTATTGTTTTACCACTTTCCATTGCCGATAAAAAGTCAGCAAAATACCGTTCGACATGTGAGAGGTTCATTTCATCTAAAATAAGTATATAAGGATTATTACAGTCATTTAAGCATTCTAATAACAGTTCTAAGGATCTTGTGTTTTGATATTCTTGTGTAATGACATTATAAAATCCGAGTAAATGTCGATTTTCTGTCCAATTAGCCCCAACAGGAATTATTTGATAACTGCCTTTATTTTTTGTCTGTAAAAATTCTGCATATAACTGGGCGATTTTAGTCTTGCCCGTGCCAGAATTACCGGTTAATATAACAAAAGGTTTGACTTTGAGGGATAATAAGAAATTTTCAATGGTTTCAGAAGTGAATAAATAGTTTTTTTCTCTTAAGTATTCATTAAATGATTTATTTATTATAATTTCAGTGAGGGAATTGTAAAGTTCTAACATTTTATTTAGATCAGATTCTAACTCTTCTTCATTGGGTAAGTTATCTGATGGATAAAATTTAGAATAAATATTGGCCACTTCATAAAATGGGATATAACTCCCCTTTTTTCCCTTCAAATCAATTTCATTATTAAAATCAACTGTATCCAATTCGTTAAGCAATTGACGGTATTCATCTGATTTTGTTTTTAAATCTTTTTTGTAGTTTTCATCTCGGTAAATTTCCCCAACACCCTGTCGCAGTGAAAGATATAATCCACTCATATCTTCTCGTAAAATATAGTTAACAAAAATACCTTGATTAGGCGAATTTGTTATTTCTCGGTGCATTAAGGCTACATAAGGAGAATAATGCCATTTATCCCATCCACTGGAGTAAATCTGATAATCTTCTCCAGTTTTTCTCGTTAACAAATTTGGTAATTGAGTTGCTAGGATATCCTTTACTCTTTGCTGTTTTATAGAAAATAATATACCTTCTTTAGCTGGTTTGTATTTATTTAAGAGGTCTTCTAATAAGTTTCTAATGTTTATGGGTTGAGTTTGAGAGGTTTTTACTTTAAGCCATTCTTCGAATTTTTGCCTATTACAAGAGTAATTACCTAAACTATCCTCACACATCCAGTGACAGAATGCATCAAAAGTTTCAAAATCTAATTCTGGGATGAAATTTGAAAGTTTTTGAACCATTTTATGCAATTTTTCATTATTATCAATATATTCCTCTAATGTACCGGAAATTTTGTCATTATCGCCTAAAATTTCTGATATTAAATTATGAGTTGATACAGTTTTCCTGTTAATAAACCAGAATTCCGGTTTTAAATAATATAATGTAGGTGTAAGCATTGCCGTCTGAAAACCTTTCTTATAATCCCCTTTTTTGAAATTACTGATTAAACTTTTTTGGACTTCTTTATCATCAGTTTCCATCAATTTATTAATTAAATCACTAATAGCAATTGTTAAATTAGGTAAATCTTCATCTTTATATCCATATGCTTTAATATCACCTACTGCGACTGGAGCAATAGCAGGCTGTTTAATGGGCAATAAATGGTTTATCGGAGGATCAATTATTTGACTTATTGCTTGTTCATCATTTTGAATAATATCGAAATACTTTAGAACTTTTTGACGTTCCAAATCATATTTATTAATATGCAAACTTCCTTCTTCGGATTCTAAAAAGGTAGTTTTAAATTCTTGGAATAATTCATTTATACAATTAAATGATTCAGTAATTGGGGTGTTGCTATTTTCCTCAATTTCATCAAATATCTCTTTAAAATTTGAGGATTTTTTTATATAAGTATTCTTTATTGCATTCCATTTTTTTGGTGTTATAGAGGTTATTGTTTGCTGAGCAAAGAAATAATCATCATCCATTTTTATAGGATCAGTTATTAACCATTCGACTTCTCTATAGTGGAAGTATTCTTTATCAGGATCTAAATTTAATTTAAATGATTCATTAGGACTAATATAATCGCTCCTAATCACTCCAATGCCTAAAATTCTTTTATAACCATCATTAGCAACAACTAGATCTCCTATTTGCATCACATTTCCAAAGTTCCAGATCATACTAGTGTTGGCTCCAACCGTATCCTTTTTACTACATTTTTTTAATGCATCATGCAGAGCATCATATGTTTTATAACTCGTAAAACTTCGTCTTTCAAATTCTTTACATCCAAACCAACCAACTCCAATATAACCCTTTTCCTTAAAAATTGGCCACATTACTTGTCTTTTTTGGTAATCTCCGGGGGCTATTTTCCAAATATTGGGATTATTAATATGTTTATCTAAATCAACATCTTTATCTTTGACTCTAGACTCCAAGTCTATTAATTGATTATAAATGTTTAGGATATCTTTAAAGTCAGTTTCAAGATTTTGTTCTGATGGTATTAATTCAGAATTATAAGATTTCCCATATATTGATGTTTCTATCCAGGGGGAATCATTTAAGTTAGTTTTAAATTTATTGGGCACTTCATATGAACTCTCTATTATTTTCTTTATTTCTGCTTTTCGGATGTCAAAATAATTTTTTCTGTCGGACTCGGTCCAATTTGGTTTTTTTTCATCCATTACTTTTGCTGCGTGACTCCAACTTAAACTAATTGATAAAAAGACTTTTTTCATATCTTCTTTGAAAATGTAATGAATATAATAAGGATATTGTTCGTATTTGTCAATTTCTTCTATTTTTTTATCGTAAATGATTGTCCATGGATTTTTGAACCAGCTGCCCGCTCCTTGAAAGTGGCTATAAGCATGATAATTATGATTATTAGATATTAATGGGTCATTAGCTACTTTTTCTAGATGTTTTGGGAATTTTCTGCTAAAAAAAATTGATAGTTCGTGTTCTTTAACTTTTTCTTTGTTATTGAAGGCTTTGGGATATTTTTCAAAAACAGTTTCCAAAAATTTCCGTATATTGAAGTAATTTTTATGGTTTTCTAAATCATGGAATTCTGTTTCTAACTTGGGATTTTTCTCTAATATCAGTTTTTTAAGCTCATTATATTCTTCATCAGACATTTTAAAGTGAGATCCTTGGAATTTAAAATGTGTCTTTTTAACAGGTGCCCATTGACTCAAAATAGGATTTTCTATTAATTCTTGTAAGGTTATAGGTTCAGGAATCTCGACAATTTTTTGCACGTTCACTGCTAGTCTATTCCATTTTTTTCTTATTCCGGGATCTTCAAATGGGTCTGTTATTGCCTTTAAAATGAATCCAATGCTACTATAAGGCGATCCAGTGTAAATAAATATTGTATCATCTTTTTTAACTTCTTTAGCACTGTTCCAAATAATTTCGTCTGAATTTTTAAGTTCATAATAAAAATCTTTATTAATTGCAAAAGTCCATTTTTTATTCTCTTTTGAACTTTCTATATTTTTAATAATCTGGTTGTTTGGAATTATGTTATTTATTTCACTTTCTAACTCAGGATTTTTATCTAAAATAAGCTGTTTAATTTCTTCCCATTCTTTATTAGGTACTTCAAAAAATGAGCCCATAAAATTCTTTCTAACTATATTCCAATTGGCTAAAATAGGATTATTTTTTATATCCTTTATTTTTAGAGGATTTTTTAGATTGATCTTATGATTAAGATCGATGCATATGTCCCAATTATCACGATATCCTTTATCTTCGTATGGATCGGTTTTTGCTGTGAAAATATACGCTATATCGCTATATGGACTCCCCCTATAAATGAGTACGATATCGCATTTTTTTGCCTTATCTGTACTAGCTCTTTTAAGCTCGTCATCTTCATCAAGTTTAAGATATTCAAGAACTTCTTTCGTAGTATATATCCATATTTTCACTATAATCCCTCCAAAATCATTTTTAAATAATGAATTTGAATTAATTTGCTTTTATTTCTAAAGGGTTACTGCACTTTTTATTCTTGCATCTTAAAATCTTCAAATCCCTAAAGTAACCTAAAGGAGCCCGACATGTGGGACACATAAGTGATTCGTCGATTTCATGAATTGAACTACAAAAACGTTTTACTTCATCTATCGAAACGTTTCCAGTCATTAAATTATCATGTGATAGGAGGTTTCCCATCATTATTGTCTTATTTAACTTATCAAAGGAATTTTTAATATTTTCTTTAAATTTTTCATCTTTGATAAGTTTTATTAATCTATATTTAGCAGGCTCGAGTAGATCGCTTACCTCGTAATTTTCTGAATATTTTGCAGGTATTTTTGCCATAGTTCTGTTGCAGATATCCTTTAATAACCATTCTAAATAACGACGTCCTTCATTTCCTGCACAGTGTTTATCCCCTTTGTCGATATTATCCATTATTTTTTCCCATCTAACTTTATATGGTTGAATATCTGGACCATTATCTTCATCCCATTTAACAATTGTATAGTTTTTAAATTGGTTGCTTATATTATGGATGCGTTGAGCTGCTCTCAGTTGTTCAAACCAAATCCCATCGTGTGTAGTTATAATAAATTGTTTATCATCGAATTCTTCAAATAAAAGTTGACAAACGTTTTCACGGTGTCTAGAATCCATTGTTGAGACTACATCATCTAAAACTAGTAATGGGAAGTCTTCATAGACTTTTTTATATAAAGCTAGGAAAATGCATAAACCCAAAGAATCAAGATGGCCTTCACTACTAAGTGCCCTTGGATCTTCATCTTCTTTTCCAAAAATTGTCATTCTTAAATTGGTACTGCCTTTCTTATTAAGATCAATCCCTAGTTTAATATCCTCATAGGATTCTTGAGGATGTAATATATCATAATAATGTTCCACATTCTCTTTGATTGTGTCATAAACTTCCTGAATTTTTCTTTTTTTAATGGCAGAGAATTCTGTATAAATTGTTTTAGAGATTAACAAGCGATTTTCTGCAATCTTAAGTTTTTGTCGATCTTCATCTTGATTTTTAATCTTTTCATCAAGATCAGATAAAAGATTATAAAGTGCTCTAAGCCGTTCATCCTTTTCTGAAGGCTTAATAGACCTTGTTAATTTTTCAGACACTACTTTTATATTTTCAAAAAGTTTTCTTAATTCCTTATTAAATAGATTAAATTCATCTCTTGAAAATTCAGCTTGGAGGAATGAATTGATTGTAATGAGCTGAAAATTATTTAAAGCTTCAATTTTGAAATCAATTTCATCCTTAAATTCCCTTAATTCTTTAAAATAATCCACATTTGCTGATAAATCAACTAAATATTTATGGAGCGATCGAAGTTTGTCTTTAACCTGATCGAGTGAGAGATTCAATTTATCTTCGCTTTCTTTAAGAGATTCAAGACGTTTTAAACGTTCATTAATCTTTTCTAGAAGTTTATCACCGTTAACTTTATTTTCACATAAAGGGCAGTTAACAGTATCTTTTTCAATGATTTCTAAGGAATTTTTGAGTATTTTCATCAGAGATAATTCAGATTGATCATGACTTTTAATCAGTTTTTTATAATCATCTGAATCATAAAGTTCTTGATTTATTTCACCTAAAACTAATGGTGCTTCTTTAATTATCCTAAAAATATTATTTAAAGCACCAATTAACACATTATCTGATGATTTGGTCATTTCATTGATTTCATTCATACGGTCTTCCAGTTCTTTAACCGAGATAACTTCTAAGCCTTCTTTTTCAAGAAATTCATTTAAAGACCGTATAATATTCTTAGAATCTTGAATTTTAAGTAGTTCATTTACTTCTTCGCCTAATCTTTCAATATTATCCTCTATTTTTTCAACGTCCTCTGTCAGATACTTTTCTGCCTGAAACATTGCAGTGTCAATTTTTCCTAATTCATCAGCACCTATTATATAACTAATAAATTTATAACGTTCAGCCGGAGTGGTGTTAATCAAATTTAGAATTTGAGATCTCCTTAAAATAAACTGTCCAATTTTTGCAAGGTTAACATTATCCTGAAGACTTTCAGGGAAAGAAGGAGCTGAATTAAACGTCCTAGTGATATTATGGCTTCCGGGGTTGATTTTTAAAGTTACACTAGACTCATCAGGATTTCTAGCATTAGGGCCATGTTCTTTAAGTGCAAGCGGCCCCTTAGACGTTAAATGAGAAATCTTACCTGTAAAAAAGAATTCAATTGCATCAATAACGGAACTTTTGCCCGTTCCATTCTCCCCTAACAACAATAAACTTTTTCCTTGAAGATCGAGATCTAATATATCTGGAATTCCTCTAAAAGCAGTAATTTTAATACTTTTGATCTTCATCAGAATCTACCAACATTATTGCTTTAAGAATTTTAGCTTTAGAATCAAGATTACCATTATTAAATCTAATTTTAAGGTCATCTAAAACAGCAATGGGAAATTCTTCATTCTTTTCCAATTTCTGAAAAAATTCTTCAAAAATTTCTTCTACTACCCCCATATGAACCACCCTATACACAAAATCAATTTATTCCACTCTACTCTTTTCTTCCAGTTTCCAGAACATTTCCTCCTTAACTGTTCCAGAACTGATGGAGGAACTTTGGCATCCAATGAAATTTTTTAACCCCCTCTCTTATGAATAAGTGCTTTTCTTCTATTATTCATACTTTGTGTTTTAAATTTTTGAATAACTTTAATTATATTACTTATAACTGTTATTAGCAATCAAAATTCATGTAAAATAATAGTTTAATATATCAAAAGGAGGTGATGATATGGTAGATTTTGTAAAAAGAGAAGTTCGTATTGTGAAATATAAAACTGGAGAATATGATCTTACTAATGATTTCAGTTTTAAAGAGTTAATAGAAGAAATGGTTATGGAATTAGCTCCAAAACATGAACAATTGATAGAAATAAAAATTACAAAAAAATAATATTATGATCGACGTTCTCTGAAATTTATTTATATTTTTGACTTCGTTATTCACATCTATAACGAAGGGAAATATAACATAATTTTTTTTGGATATTAAATCATTAAAAATAATGCACTAAAATTGAGAACTAACTATTTTTTGAATACATTGGGCTATATGTAATGATAAATTTACAATATTTCCAATTTTCGTTTATAAAATAACTGAAAACCTTATAAAAAATTAAAAAGTTAAATATATTATTATTCGAATCTAAATTAGAATACAGTTGATAATTTCAAGCTATATGAAATCGTATAAACAGGGGAGTGTTCTAAGAAATGATTGAAAAACTTTTATTTATCCCTTTAATAGTAAAAGATTTAGATGAAGCTTTAGAATTCTATACTGAAAAATTAGGCTTTGAGAAAGTGACAGATGTAAAGGGTCCAATGCATTTTCTGACAGTTGCTCCTAAGCTGGTAAAGGAACCTGAAATTTTACTACAAGTTCCTGACCCTGAGATGGTTGGAGAGGAAAAAGCTGCGGAGTTAATGAATCAAATTGGCAAGAGTCCCATGTGGATATTTAAAGTGGATGATTGTAGAAAAACAGTCGAAGAATTGCGGGAGAAAGGCGTGAAAATATTGAATGAACCTAGTGATAATCCATTTGCTATCAATGCTATTATCGCGGATTTGTATGGAAACGCCTTCTTACTTCAGGAACCAGTCAAATAAATTCACAAATATTTAATAGATGTAAATACTTAACGTATCATCCAATTTTTTTTACGAAAATAATTTTTTTTTTTAGGTAGAAAGAAAAAGTGTATTTTTGGGTTTTAAATTTCTCTTTTTTTTATATTGGTTTAGCTTTTTACGGGGGTTTCTGTTTCTTTATATGTTGCCTCTGAGTTTTCGGGTAGTTTAAGCCACATTTTATCTTTTAATATTATTGCAACGGCTATTATACTGAAAATTACACCATTGGTCACGTCAAAGATTATCAATCCATTGAATGAGGTTAAAGTTGGTGAAAGTACTAAACCGACTGAGAAATTACCTACTGCGTGGAGTAGAATGACTAATAGGAGACTACCTCGGGTGTTATTGTAAACCCATGTATAAATGAAAGTTATTGGGATAATTAATATAAATTTTGCCAGACAAATTAGGATGAATATGATGACACCATCAGAAAATAATTGAGGTAGGTAATTGGGAAAATGCCAAATAGTCCATATTACACCTAATATTAATGAAGCAATTAGTGGTGAGTAACGATTCTGTAAACGGGGTAAAGCAAATCCCCTCCAACCAATTTCTTCTTCAAAACTGTTAAGTATTAAAGTGAATATGAAGAATGGAATAAGTCCATAACTTGTGTATTGAAATTGTATTGGTTGACCACTTAATAGATCTGTTATAATAGAAATTAAAAAATAGATTATGGGCACTATTATTATGACAAAAATGTACCATTTTACATTTACTTTCCAAATATATTGTTTACTGAGTAATTCTCTAACACCTTTAATATTAGATAAGCCTCCGCTTATAATATACGCCACTATTAATGAGCTGATGATTATATCGATTAATGGTAGTGAATATAGGGGTGAAATAGTGTATAATGCGATTAGAGTAATTATGAACGTTATTAGGAATGCAAGCCATTTTTTAAGTGTCTGTTTTCCGATTATTTGGGGTTTGACGATAGCAGCGATGATTATCGCAGCTAGAGCAACACCAAAAAGTGATATTGAACTGAATTCTGGAATTAAATATACAAGCCAGCTGAGTAAGAATGCTAATATAAAAAAGAATATTAATTGATTATTTCTAATTGAATTTGCAATACTATTCACAATTATTACTCCGGTATGATTGTGTGAATAATTTGTATTTAATATTTTAAGCTTACTTTTCAAGCTAAATCTAAACTTACTTTAGTTATCTAATATAACTTACAAATGACATTTTTTTAAATTTAAGGATTTTGTCCTGAAATTGTTATGTATTAGTAGTGAATGGGAAGTAAGAGTGTGTTTTTTTTGGATCTATTTTAAATTTTTATTTATTTTTATGGTGATAGAATTTAAAATGAAAAAATTTATTTATTTGTTCTAAATTTATTTTATTTAGTTTTTCACTTAAATAATTCTATGATTTATGGAAATCTTTTAATATTTATTACTATAATTTAATATTCATGAGTAGTGTAAATCTGGTTTTGGATAAGATTAAAGATTTGCAATTGGAGTTTC
>PMWA01000121.1 GCA_003166335.1 Methanobacterium sp.
CATCGAATGTTGGAATAACTCGGGTGGCTCCGCAACCCCGTACTTTGTAGCTGCCTTCAGTTGATTTCCGATTTATCTCCACTAAATCAGTAAATGACCATACATTTCTACGATCCTCTGGAACGGCGTTAACTTCTATTGCATTATTGGGGCACATTTCCTCGCATATCCTACATCCTACGCAGAGTTCATGGTGTAGTGGATAAGGTTCATCATCTATTATCTCGTATACGTCATGTGGACAATTGTTAAGGCAGGAGTAACAGTTTTGACATAATTGTTCATCTCGGTTGTCGCACAGGTACCAGCAGCAGCCTGGTCGGTTGAAGTTTCTCCTGCATAGTTCTTTGTTTCTTTCTATTTTAAATGGCAATTTTTACTCCTCCTTACTATCTTTAAGTGATTTAAGTGGTTCGAATACTGGGCATGCTGCATATTTAGTGCCGGATGCACTTAAAACATCTGCTACATTGTTTGTTAATTTAGCTTCAGGTTTCCAGGGATGTGCTTTGTTTTTATCAACAATAATTACTTCTTCAACCATTTTCTGGGTTAATGCATAGTTTAATAATGCTGTGGCTACTCCTCCATCCTGACCTTTAATCATAGGGGCTTGGGCGGATACTATCTTCAGATAGTCTCCTAATGGTTTTTTACTACTATCAGCACTTAAGATTTCTTCTGGAATATAGGTGCGTGGACAGGTTACATAGCAGAGGTTACAGTCTTCTGGGCATTTTCCTTTGAGTTGTGGTTTTCTATCCTCTATGGATACTATATTTTCTGGACATGCAAGTACACAGGCTCCGCATAGCACGCAGGTTCCCACGTCTATTACATCACTTTTGAGGTCGATGAATTGACATCCTTGTACTTCTTCTTGGAATTCGTCTTTAGATATCTGTCTCGTATATAATACCGGTCTTCCTACTTTTTCTCTCTTTTTAATCTCCTCTTTATTTTCCTTCTTCTTTTTAGTGGCTAGTTTTTCAATTATTTTAAGACCAGATTCTGTTAAAGGTTTTGTTTTTAAATAATTATCGTTTTCAGCATTCTTTAAAAGTTCTAAACCTTTTTCAGTTCTAATTATAACAGTTGACCATTGTTTAGGTGAACCCACTGAACCTACGGATATGTCTGAAAGTTCGGATGTTAAATCCATGCACACTTGGCAATTTTTTCGCATACAACTTTTGGCTTCTTTTAGGGGAATCTTAACTAAACGATCTTCAGTGAGGTAGAACCAGAAATAATTCTTTTCAACTCTGCATTCTATTACATCCTTCATATCAGCATCATACTTCTCTAGTAATTGTTTCATATAACTGTATGAGAAGTTTTCCATGCAGAAAAGCCCTATTTTAATATCCAAGGGTGATTTACCGAGATAATCTGAAAAAGTATCCATCTTCGCCGCAGCTATCATATGGCATGGTGTTCCTATCACAGCCACTTTCCCTTTTTCTTGGTTATTCTGTTCCATAATCATCCTTCCTCTGATTCTTTACCATAAAATGGTCTTTTACTTCGTGGAACTATTTTCCTGAAATTTTCGTAATCATTCTCTGTTAATTGGAATCCGTAATTAGTTAAAAGTTCATAAAGTTCAGTTTTATCTTTATCATTAATTTCTTCAACTTTAGCATTTTTGCCTAGGCTTTTAATGTCTCCTTTGACATATATAGCTCCCCTAATAATAGATTCACCAGCATCATTTGATATATCGCCTAGTACAATTATACGTCCACCCATCATGAAAAGACCGCTCATGAATCCTGAGTTACCTCCGATAATGATGGTTCCATTTTTCATTATTTCACCAGTTCTGGAACCTGCATCTCGTTTAACCACTACTACTCCACCATATATTCCCTGACCCACACCATCACCTGCAGATCCGTCAATTATAACCTCTCCTTCAGTCATGTTATCCGCGGGGAACCATCCAGCGTTACCATTTATGTGGATTTTTGCTCCGTGAATCATAGTCCCCACGAAATATCCCGCTGAACCATCTATTAATACTTCTACAGGTTCTGTTAATCCAGCAACCATGTAATGCATAGCATTTGGATTTCTAATAATAATTTTATCATTTTCTTTAGCGGATTTTTTTATGGCTTGGTTAATTTCTCGTGGTGTTTTATGATTAGCGTCAATTTCAAATTCCTGCATTTAAGATCGCCACCCTTCATTCATCTACAATATATTCTATTTTACTACAAATGTTTTAGATAGTGTAAGCTCTGACTTCTCCTGGTGAGATTTGGTCAATGTCATGAGTATCCATCACTTCTCGAAGTGCTACTTCTTCAGATGCTATGGCGAATACTTCATCATTTTCAGCGAGAACTCCAGGTCTGAGGCCTAACTGGTCTTTAGCTATTCCTACCCCATTAGGAGTGCCTATAATATACGAAAATGGTCCATCCATGTCTATTACGGATTGTTCTAAAGCTTCTTCTAGTTTATATCCTTCTTTCAATTTATCAGCAATATAATGAACAATGCATTCCGTATCATTAGTTGTTTCAAATATATGACCCTTCCTTTCCAATGGATCTCTTAATTTCCAGTAATTAGTAATCTGACCATTATGCACCACAGTAATATCCGGTATAATATAACTTTGGAAGGGATGAGCATGATAACGGTCCACTATACTTTCTGTGGAGAATCTAGTGTGTCCTATTCCATGAGTTCCCTGTTTAGAGTGAGTATCATATCTAGCGGCAATATCCTTCACCAAACCTACATCTTTAATCATCTCAAATGAATGGCTTCCGTTAAGTACTATAACATCATTTATTCTATCAATATCCATTATAAGCGGTTTTAACTGGGAAAATGATTTAAGTGAAACTTTACATCGATATATTATATAATTCTCCACGGATGGAATTATCTCCTCGCTTTTTATATTAGTTGCAGTATTAACCGTATCTTTCACCTGTTCTAAAAGACCTGATTTCTCTTTCACCTCAATATTTAATAAATACTCATCTTCCATTAAACCAAGACCACCATATATGGCGAATCCTGCCGAATCTGGCCCTCTGTGTTGTAAAGCATCCAGCATTTTAGTTAGAGAATCTCCTACATGGTGGAGTTTCCCATCTTTGAATACAACTCCTGCTATTCCACACACTTTAACACCTCCTTTATGAAATACTCATGGATTCTAGTATCTTCTGTAAGTTCAGGATGGAAAGCAGTCGCTATATATCTTCCTTCGCTTACGGCTACAATTTTATCTTTAAGTTTAGCTAATATTTTTACTCCATCTCCTACTTTGCTAGCGTAAGGAGCTCTGATAAAGATTCCACGAAAATTTTGATCAAATATTCTTATTACTTCTTCAAAAGAAAGTTTTTGCCCTCCAAATCCATTTCTTTTAACCTGCATATCGATTAAACCTATAAGTGGCTGTTCATAACCTGTAAATCTCCCCAGAACCACCATTCCAGCACAAGTACCCAAAACAGTTATTTCACAGTCTTTTATCACTTGATCTATACCTTCTTCTTTTAGAAGTTTACCGATAACAGTGCTCTCGCCGCCGGAAATTATTAATCCTTGACATTTTGATACTTCCGATGAAGTTTTAACTTTCAATACTTGAGCTTGAATCTTCATTTTATCTAAAGCTTTCTGAATGGCGTTAAAATGTTCCTGGACATCACCTTGCAGGTCTAAAATTCCTATTTGAATCATATCATTTCTTTCCTTTGAAGTGGGTATTTTATCATCCATATTTTTGTAATTTGATAATATTTGAAAAATATATTATATAAAGTTAGGGGAAATAATTTTATTTCCGTTTTTTATTTGATCTTTGAAGATTATGTAGTAAATCGAATTTTTTTTAAACAATGTTCAAAGTTTTTGCTAGTAAATATAGTTTAACTGAACAATTATATAAATGTATCTAGCTGCCATTAAACTTTATAAAAATAATTGATGTAATTAAGTCCCCAAAAAAGTTATAGAATAAATTAAAAATGATTAAACCTTTATTCATGTTTTAATCACGAATTAGCGATTTAAGTCAAACATTTACAAATAATAGATTTCTTAATCCTAATTTATCATATTTAAGATTAAACACCATCACATTAACAATAAGACCCACACTGAGGAATAGTCCCAAAAATAACTGCAAAATAAAAAAAATTAAAAAATAAGAGACATTAAATAATTCTGAATAATTTTTTTACATTTTATAAAATCAGCTTAAGAATAAAAAATTAAGGAAAAAAGATAAAATATAAAAAAAATGTAAAAAACTCTGAAATTAAAACTTAAAAAATAGAACTAAAAGGCTTAATAACCTACCATTACCTAGTTTAACTACATTTTGCAAATATATTTTTTTAATAAAAAATAAATTTGTTTAATTTAAATATCCAAAGATAACATTACCTTATCAGTATTCTCTTTAACCACTTTCGCGGCATTTATTAAAGCTTTAGTTTCATTATCATTCATTTTTATAGGAATTATTCTTTCTATACCATTAACACCCAATTTAACGGGTACACCTAAACATACATCTTTTATGTCTTCAATTTCACCGTCTAAATAAGTACTGACTGTTAATATCCTTTTTTCATCATTTAGAATAGTAGTGATGATATTAGCTATAGCATAAGCCGGACCATATTCTGTTGAACCTTTTTTATCTATCACATAACTACCAGCATTTATAACTTTCCTAACCATCCCTTCAATGTCAATACTTCCATTTAAAGCATAATTTTTAAGTAATATTCCTCCTATAGAAGTAGAACTAACAAGAGGCACCATATGATCCCCATGCTCCCCTATCACTCTAGTGTGAATTTCACTAACATGGATATTGAAATGTTTAGCTAGCATATTTTTAAGCCGCAACGAATCTAAGTGATTCCCTAATCCAAAAACCTTATTTTTATCAAATCCAGATGCTTTCAACGCCACATAAGTCATTACATCAACAGGATTAGTTACGACTAATATTATAGAATGAGGCGAATGTTCAGCGATAATTCTTGAATATTCTGCAACTATTTTAGCATTTGGCACTGCAATATCCAACCGGGACATACCAGCTTGACGAGGAACTCCCGCAGTTATAACCACAACATCAGAATCTTGTAAATCTTCCATATCACAAGATGCCTTAATAGAAATTCTGATATCTTTAGCTGCCATAGCATCATACATATCCAAAGATTCGCCTTCAATTCGCTCAAAACTTTCTTTTCGACCAATTAATACCAGCTGATTAGCCACGTTTTCCTCAGCCAAACAAAATGCAGCGGATTTTCCAACTTTTCCCGATGCACCTACAATACTTACCTTCAATTTGAACCACCCCGTAAAATTTTATTTTAGAATATCCAACCACGAATTTTTATAATCTATAATTATTTCAATTTCATTTAAGAAAAAATGTAAAATAACAGATTAAAAAAATTTTCATATTCATTCATAGTTAAGAATTATTTCAGAAAATTCTAGAGATAAAAATATTAATTTATTTTCAATCCATATTTTCTAGAAACTTCTCTGCAACTTTTCTAACATAACTACTTTTATCGTTCAAAGCATTTTTCAGGGGATCTATAACTTCTTCACCACCTATATTCCCCAGCGCCCATGCAGCACCACTTCTCACAAAACCACTTTCATCCTGCATTGAATTAATTAAAGGTTCTACTGCCTTCTTATTACCTATTTTTCCTAAAGCCCAGGCAGCCCCTCCTCTAACCCTCCACTCAGGGTCATTCAATAATTCTACTAATGGCTCAACTGCAGTATCTCCCATTTTACTTAGAGCTCCTGAAGTTTCACGTCTAACCCATTTATTATCATCCCTTAAATTGTTGATAAGCGGTTTTATTGCTCTTTCATCTCCAATTTCTCCAAGGGCTCTAGCTGAATATCTTCTAATATTTTTATTTTCATCTTCTAAAGCACCTATGAGGGATTCCACTGCAGGCTCTCCAATTTCCTCAAGTAAATCAGAGGCTTGAACTCTAATATGTTCATCATCTTCTCCTAAAGTCTGAATTAATCTTTTAATATTATCTTCCCTTTCCATTTATATTCCACCGTTAAAAGTTTGTTTTTTACATAAATTTAAAAAATTGAAAAATTTTCATAATAGTGTATTTATTAAAATTACTTCAGGTACTTTATTATATTCTTTAATAGCAATATATCTTATTCTTTGGAATAACTATTCATCTAAATGAATTATAAAAAATTACGAAAATAGATCAAGAATAAAAATGATATTATGTACGATATAACTGTTATACCCGGTGATGGCATAGGATTAGAGGTTATGGACGCTACTTTACATGTTTTAGAGGCATTAAACATTGAATTAAATTACATAAAAGCATATGCCGGTAATGAATGCTTTAAGCGTACAGGAACAACCATTCCAAATGACACTATTAAATTAACACGTGAATCAGATGCAACCCTTTTCGGAGCAGTTACCACTGTACCGGGTCAAAACAGCGCCATAATAACCCTGAGGAAGGCAATGGATCTATACGTTAATATCAGGCCCGTGAAATCTCGTGAAGGGGTGAGATCCTTATTCAAGGATATAGATTTTGTCATATTAAGAGAAAATACAGAAGGACTTTATTCAGGAGTAGAAGAATATACTGAAGCTGGAGCAACTGCTTTAAGAGTAGTTACAAAGAAATCAAGTCAGAGAATCTGCAAATTCGCTTTTGAATATGCAAAAAAAACAAAAAGACATAAAGTAACTGCAATTCACAAAGCAAACATTTTAAAAAAAACTGATGGATTATTTAAAGATATTTTTTATGATATGGCACAGCAATATCCTGATATCAAAGCAGAGGATAAATATGTAGATGCAGCTGCCCTGTTTTTAATAACAAATCCTAAAGAATTCGATTGTATAGTAACAACTAACTTATTTGGAGATATATTATCAGATGAAGGCGCAGGTCTTGTTGGGGGTCTTGGATTAGCTCCCTCAGCAAATATTGGGAATGATCACGGTTTATTTGAACCTGTACATGGCTCTGCGCCTGCCCTTACAGGAATGGGGATTGCTAACCCCTCTGCCATGATACTCTCTGCTGTGATGATGCTTAATTATTTAAAAGAATTTCAAGAAGCCAATAAACTTGAAAAATCCTTGGAAGCTGTATTAAGGGAAGGTAAAGTAGTTACCCCCGATTTAGGTGGAAAATCAAAAACTATAGAAATGGCATTAGAAGTAAAAAGAAAGTTGAGTAAAATCAATTTAAAGAAGATTATAAAGAATGATGACTAATTGTTTTTATAGATTTAATGGGAAAAAGAATAAATATGGCTACAATATAGATTTATTATATAAAGACTAAATAAAATGCTAAGTCATTATAGACAGCTTAATACTATGGGACAGATTCTATTTGAACTATAAATTATTTAGTTCATCTACTGACCTTAAAAGAATATTTTTTATCGGCTTTAATGCTGAATAAAAAAAATTTAACAGATTTTTTGGAGGTATAATTTATGGTAAAAACTACTATTAGTGTAATAAAAGCAGATGTAGGCAGTGTTGCAGGACATGGATTGGCTCATCCAGCCTTATTAAAAAAATGTGAAGAAATTTTAGAAACTGCAAAAGAAGAAGAGCTTCTAATGGATTATTATGTTACTAATTGTGGAGATGATACAGAACTCATAATGACTCACAGAAATGGTGAAGAAAATGAAGATATCCACAAACTAGCATGGAATGCATTTATAGAGGCAACAGCAGTTGCAAAAAAGTTAAAACTATATGGAGCAGGTCAAGATCTACTCACAGACACATTCTCAGGAAACATTAAAGGAATGGGTCCCGGAGTTGCAGAAATGGAATTTAAGGAAAGACCCAGCGATCCAGTAATTATTTTCGCCTGTGATAAAACCGAACCCGGAGCGTTTAACCTACCTATATATAAAATGTTCGCAGACCCTTTCAACACCGCAGGATTAGTAATAGACTCTTCCCTGCATAATGGTTTTAATTTTGAAATATTCGATGTAATGGAACACCAAAAAGTAATCATGAGCTGCCCTGATGAAATGTACGATTTATTAGCGCTTTTAGGCACCATAAGCCGATATGTCATAAAAAGAATCTGGAGAAGAGATGACAATGAAATAGCTGCTTCTGTAAGCACAGAACGATTAAACCTACTGGCGGGAAAATATGTGGGAAAAGACGATCCAGTAGCTATTGTAAGATCTCAATCAGGATTCCCGGCTGCAGGAGAAGTTGTAGAGCCTTTTGCATTCCCTCATTTAGTAGGTGGATGGATGAGAGGTTCACATAACGGTCCATTAATGCCTGTAGCACAGCGGAATGCTTATCCTGTACGATTTGATGGCCCACCACGAGTAATGGCTATGGGTTTCCAAATAGCTGACAGTAAACTAATAGGTCCTGCAGACATGTTTGATGACCCTGCCTATGACCGATCACGTGTACTTGCATCTGAAATAGCTGAATACATGAGAAGACATGGTCCATTCGAACCACATCGACTACCTGCTGATGAAATGGAATACACCACCTTACCTGGAGTACTGGAAAAGTTACAGGGTAGATTTGAAGATATAGATTAAAAAAAATTTTAAAACTTATGTCTTAACCCTACTTTTTTTTTTAACTCATTAAATTATTTTTAGGACACATTCGAGATTCAAAAAAAACAATAATTTTGTTTTTGAAAATATTTTTTTCAATTAATAATAAACTTGGATAATGATAAATTCTTTTTCTTAATTTTATAAATATAACATGGTAGATCTAGAATAAAATCTACTTTATCCATTATAATACCATCACTAGTTGCGACAACACCACCAGTTTCATTAGATAGTTTAATTAATCGATAATCAACATTTACAGCGGTTTCAGAATTTCCCGAGATTCCATGGTTTTCCATAATCCCTTCTGTAAGTTTTGCTAGTTTGCCACTAAAACTAACAGGTTTATCATAGAAAACTCTGACATCTTTTGGTTGATATACTCTAATAAGACTCATAATTGAATTCAAAGCATTTTCTGTGATTTTTTTAAACTTATATTTCCCAAAAACAGCATTCACATCCCTCATAACTCCATCATCACTGATAATGATAGAATCATCATCAAAACATATACTTTCTATCGTTATTAGGATATTATAACCGTCAATAAGTAGAGTATTCCCTTTTATTTTACATAATGGAACCACTTTACTTTTCCTAGATCGAGATTTTTTCTGGGAGAAAACAGTTCTATTTAAAAAATTACGCTCTTTTTTATCTAGTAAATAATGGTTTCCAACAAAATCAATAGCCATTACCTTCTTATAACCTTTATTTAGAAGGAATCTTAAATCATTTCTTGCATTCTGCAATTTTCCTGAAGTTTGATATTTCATGTAATTGTTTTTTTTATCCACGTCTTTTAGCAGCTATAATAAGAGCCCTATCAGAAGCATCTTCTGCCCGATCCACCACATTACCTAATCTTAAAACTATATTATTAAGTTCCATTAGTGTTAAAATACCTATTTTTTCATCTCGATATAATTGATAAATTGTTTTCCGTATTTTTCTTTCAATTACATCAGCCTTTTCTTCAACCTCTTCCACTTCATGCGCCTTGGCCATGGCCTCTCCCAAATTAATATCTAAATTTTCAATACATTCCTTTAATACTGAAACAGATTCAATAATTAAATCTATGAACTTTTCAAAATCCTTTTGTCCTTTTGAAGGAAAATGTATTCTGCTGATGCAAATTCTATAGCCTGCTTCCTGAGCCATATCAGCCACATTATCTAACAATTCTGCTAGAACTATTCTATCTTCTCGATCAAATGGTAAGAAAGCTCCGTGATAGTATTCTATTTCCATTTGTCTGCGGATTACATCTGCTTTATGTTCCATTTTTGATAATTCTTCTACTTCTTGATCTAAACGGTCAAAGTCATTCAGATAAAAACATGCCATAATATCCTTAAGTTTTTTCACACACTCATAGACTAATTTAACGTGTTGTCGTCCGAATTTTTCTACTTGGGATTCTTTTCCAAACAAATTTACCATATATAATCCCTTTTTAACTTTTTAATGTAAAAAAAACTCTTTTATTTAAAAATATTAATTTTTTTATGAATTTGTTCCTATATTAGTTTATGTAGCAAGCGTATTGCATCAAGTAGACCATGTGCATAGGTTATACAGCCAAATGCTGTTAAATTATCATCCTTTTCCAAATAATAGATGGTGTCCTTAGAGTAATTTATAGCCATCTCAACTATTTTTTTTTCTGAATCAATAACGTTTATGGACTCTACTTCTTTTATATTTTTTGCAAAGAGTTCCACATCCTTTTTAATCCGTTTAACCTCTTCCATTTTTATACACCTTTTTTTTAAGATAATTTGGATTTTACTAAAATATTCATGATAAAATCATCATTCAAAAAAAAATGTGAAAAAATACTTCTTTTATAGTATTTTAATCCAGAATCCCATTAACTAAAGAATTTTCAAATTGATTAGTTAATTTTTCAATTCAATTCTAGAATGATTCAACCTTTGAAGTACTGTTACATAACCTAAAATCATGACTAAAGCTACCGCTAAACCCATAATAATGGGATTAAATATGTAACCTAAAAATGCACCGGCCATGAGAATAACTAAGCGTTCGGGTCTTTCTGCAATTCCTACATTACATTTTATACCTTCTGATTCTGCTCTGGCTCTCACATAACTTACAGTTAACGAAGCGTGTATCGCTAGTATTCCAATTATCCAGTTTACAAACCCACCATATATTATACCTATTAAAATGAATGCATCAGCAAATCTATCGCTGGTTGAATCAAGAATACCTCCAAATGGTGTGGTTGAGGAATGTTTTCTAGCTACTGCTCCATCAATGATGTCTACAAGACCGCTTAATCCTATAAAAATCCCACCTATAAGTAAACTTCCAGTTGCAAACATATAAGCAGATATTACGCTCAGTATAAGGCCAATAATGGTTATAATATTAGGGTTAATGTTAATTTTTTCAGCTAATGGATCCAATAATATTTTAACATGAGGTCGCAGTTTGTCCAGCATAAACTTTAATTGAAAACTCCGAAAGGATATATGTTTGGTTATGTGAATATTTATGATTGGAATGAAAATAATTAAAATAGATACGGAGAAGCCAGAAAAGGATAAGATTGAATTTGCTTTAAATCTTTTAAGAGATGGAGGTACAGTTGTTTATCCAACTGACACTATTTATGGATTGGGAGTTAATATATACGATGAAAATGCTATTAAAAAAGTTTTTTATATTAAAAAAAGATCTTTTAATAAACCGTTATCAGTTTGTCTTTCTCAAATTAGTGATATAAACAGGATAGCTTATTTGGATAAAACTAAACGTGATATTATTAATGAAATTCTTCCAGGTCCATTTACAATCATTTTAAGAAAAAAAGAATTTATATCAAAACTTTTAACAGCAGGCGGAGAAAAAATTGGTATTAGAATCCCAAACAACAGGATTTGCATGGAGCTTACGAAATTATTCCCTATAACCACAACCAGTGCTAATTTATCTGGTAAAAAACCATCCAGATCTGTAAATGAAGTTGTTAAACAATTAGATGATTCAGTAGATTTGATTTTAGATACAGGGAAATCTGAAAATGAATTACCTTCTACAGTCATCGACCTAACTCTGAATACTCCTAAAGTAGTCAGAGAAGGATCCTATAAACTTAAATAAAATAAAAAGTATTAAAAAAAAATTTTTAATTATTTTGCTGATGTTTCATTCTCTAATTTTTGGTACCATCCTTTACTATCTCCACCATTAATTTTAGGTAATACGAAGCTTCGGTAGACGATTTCTAATATTACTTTAAGCATATGACGGTGTTTAAGAAGATACTTAGGTCTGGCATAGAATTTTAAATAAGCTTTCGTTAATTTTCGCTCAACCATCTTTTTACTTAATCCTAATTCATCATATTTAATCACAGATTTTAATACTGTATATTTATCCCAGTTTTCTGTGTCAATCAACTTCTTCTCTTTTAATTCATTATATATGGGAGTACCTGGAAATGGAGTTAAAATAGAGAATTGACTATAATCTGCATCGAGTTTTATAGAAAAATTTATAGTTTCTTCTATTTCCTCACTAGTTTCACCCGGAAATCCTAAGATGAAAGATGTTAAAACTTCTAAGCCAATATCTTTAGCTGATTTAACAGCATTTTCAGCTTGCGTTAATGTAATACCTTTCTTCATAAGATTCAGAACACGTTGTGAACCAGATTCAACTCCATAATATAAAGTGCTTAATCCTGCACTTTTAAGTTTCTCTAACAGATTTCTATCAACCATATCAACTCTTGAAGAAGCAACAAAACCTATATCTAATCCTCTACCTTTTATTTCATCAGCTATTGCATTAGCCCTTCTCTTATTAAGCATGAAAGTATCATCCATAAAAGCTATATCTTTAATCTGATAATTCTCCTGTAATTCCTCAATCTCATCAACCACATTTTCAGGACTCCTAGACCTGAATTTCTTACCCATAACAAGTGACGATGAACAGTAGCCACAAGAATAAACACATCCTCTACTAGTTATCATATCACTAGTCTTATCCTTAGTGGAACCATATGATTCAAATGGAACCAGATGTCTAGCTGGGAATGGAATCGAATTTAGATCATTAATCAATGGCCGTTGTTGATTTAATTTTATATTCCCCGTTTTAATATCACGATAAACTATACCTTTTACTTCATCCAGATTTAAATGACTCGTTTCACAATACTTACTAGCCAAATCAGTGAATGTCTCCTCACCTTCACCAATAACCACAACATCCAATGATGGTGATTCTTTCAATGTATCAATAGGTACGAAAGTGGCATGAGGACCCCCTATAACACTTAAAGAATTTGGCAAAACTTCTTTAACGGATTCAACATATTTTAAAGCAGTTTTTATATTGGAAGTAGTGGCGGTAAAACCAACCACAGAAGGATCAAGTTTTGATGCTAATTCACATACTTTTTCATAACCCATTTTCATTAAATCATCATCTATAATTTTAACTGACATTGAAGATTCTAATGCTCCAGCTAAATACAAGAGATTTAATGGAGGAGTAATAAAGCCTAAACCATTCTTCACAGCATTCTCATCATAAGGATTTATAAGTAATACATCCATTTGCCATCAACTCCTATTATTTTTAAATGAAAACCTGAATTAAAAATTTTAAATTTTATTTACTGGCTAAATCCACCAAAATATCACCATTGGAAAGCTCTGTGGACTCTCTTAAAATTTTGGATCTAATTTTATTCCATTCATAAGTGTTGTTTATACAACCCGGGTCTGGAGCCAACACATTATCGAAATAATTATATGCACGAGCCCTACATCCGCCACAAATTTTTCTGGATTCACATTCACCACAATGTCCTTCGAGCATATCTTTGTCTCTAAGATTCTTTAAAAGATTGTTATTCTTCCAAACATCCTCAAAATCATCTACAAGCAAATTACCTAAAATTACTTCATCCCTATGGGGGAAAAAAACGCATGGAAACATGTCGCCATTTGGTTCTATACTCATATAAAATCTTCCAGCTCCACAACCTCCAATGAAGTCTGCTAATTGCCTAACTGATGAGCTTTTATATTCCGGATTTGAAAAATGCGTAGGAATCACCTTAGACTCATTTGAATCCAATGAATCAGCCACTACAGCATATTGAGGTGCAGTGGAGAGAATCTCCATCTCACCACGTCTATTCTCAGAGAAAGCTGTTTTT
>PMWA01000111.1 GCA_003166335.1 Methanobacterium sp.
CATTGCTTCAGTATTAATCTGATTCATTGTATCAATTGACTCTTGCATTGCTTCAGTATTAATCTGATTCATTGTATCAATTGACTCTTGCATTGCTTCAGTGTTCACCTGACCCATCATATCAATTGAATCTTTTATTGTTTCAATTTCCATCGAATTAATGCGCAACAAACTTTGTCTAATATTTTCAATTATATTATCCATATCCTCATAAATCACAATATTCACTCTCCATCAACTTAATTCTTATTGTGATTGGATTAAAAACCAATAATCCATTAAATCCTTCTCCTTTTCCTTATAATTAACGAATTTCGCCGAGACGATCTTCCAAAATTCTTCATCATGCTTCTTCTCTCTTAAATGGGCTATTTCATGTAATACTACATACTTTACTAGATCATCAGGGAGGTATTTAAGGAGTTTATTGAAGTTTAGATTCTTTTTTGAGCTGCAGCTACCCCACTTGGATCTCATGTTCCTCAAAGTCACTCTATTAGGTTTTACATTTAATTCTCGGGAGAATTTATTTACACTAAAAAGTAATAATTCTCTTAATGCATACTCATCCCGATTTAAATTGAGTTTTTTCCCCTTTGATCTTTCTTTAGAGTCTTTAATCGCTGAAATTTTATTATGTATCCATTCTTTATGTTCTTCAATCAACTTTTCGGGATTCTTATACCCTTTAGGTACCACAAGGAGAAGATTACCAGTTTTTAGCTCTAATCTCGGATATTTAATTTTGCGATGAACTATATTGTATTCAACCTCTAAACCATCAATAATGGTCTTAGTCAGCATAGTTCTCCACTTTTTCAATTACTACTTGGTATAAATCTTCAAAATCTTCCATAGTCATTTCATACTTTTTGAAGTATTTCCTACGTAGAAATCTCCTAACTATACCCTCTATTTTCCTATGAACAGATCTCTGCTCTATCCAACCTTCAAAGATATCATCACTTAATTTGGAGGACAGATCTTCTACATCCGTCTTAAACTCTTCATTGGCTCCGAACGGCTCTTCAAGGACATTTAATATGGAGAACTCCATATCTGATAAACCTAGATCATTCTTCTTTTTGGAGCCTGCGAAAATTTCTTGGATCATTGCAGTACCTAATGTGGAGATTTTAGTGTATTCTTTAGTTCGGGTTTTCCATAGTTCGAGAACTCTTTCCACCTTATCCGCTACAGATTCAAATACTGGGTCTCGTTGTTTTTTTACTAGGACTAGCTTGTTCAATGCGAATACTATGTTAGCTGCCTTTTCTTCTTCGGAATTTAATTTTTCCTCAAGATTTTTTAGGTAATGTTCATCGAACTCTATTACTGGTAGGTCGTTTTGGAATTCTTCAAATTCAGTGGTTTTATGAATAAATTTAATGGTTTTTTTGAAGTATTTTCTGACTGTTTCGTCAAGAACTGGGTCTCTGGTAACCATTTTTTTGTAGTAAACGTATATGACCGTAATCCATTTGAATTCTTCCAGTCTTTCTAGTTTTATGGATTCAGTACCTAGGAATTCAAATAAACGCCTTAGGTTGAGATAATTATCTGTGAACTTTTCACCGTTCTCATCATTTGATGTTAGGACTTCAATAGCTTGCAGGAGTGTTTCCCTGTTGTACTGTTTTTTGGGGACATCTTCAAATAAAGCTAAGATTTCATCCATTAGTTTATTGAAGTCTTTTATGATAGAATCTATGTCGTATAATGCATTTTCTATTTCCTCTGCACTGTAAATTTCAAGAGCCCTCTCTAGTTCCTCTTTAATCATTCCAACATAATCTAAGATATTACCTGCTTCTTTAACATCCTTATAGGGCCTGTTAGTCCGGGCCACAGCTTGAAGTAGACGGTGCTCCTTTAATGGTTTATCAAGGTACATTGTTTGTAGTATTGGTGCATCAAAGCCTGTAAGGAGCATATCTGTAACAATTAGTATCTTAGGTGGTCCATCCTGTTCTTTGAATTTTTCTATTATCTCTTGTTTAATTTCTTTAACATCCTCAGAATGATATCTTTCCATTAATTCCGATTTATATCCCCTAATTAAAGGATCATCTTTTCGATTGTAAGTCATAACTACTTCGGAGTATTCTGGAGGAATAAGTTTATCTAATGCTCTTTTATAGCGGACACACGCTTTCCTACTGGATGCTACTACCATAGCCTTAAATTTTCCATCGATATTTTCAGTAAAATGCTCGGCAACATCCTTAGCTACAATTTCGATCCTCCGAGGATTCTCCAAGAACAAATTAATAGCATTCAATTTCTCTTTAACCTTAACCTCCACATCATCCCTTATTTTTTCTGGTAATTCATCGAATTCAATCTCAGAAAACGCTTTTATAAGTTTTTTATCCAAATGGACATCCTTTTCCAATCGTGGCTGGTAAACGATCTTTAGCGTAAATCCATCCTTTATAGAATCAGTGATGAAGTAACGGTCCAGATAATTCTCACCTTCTTCTAAGTAGGCAAACTGTTGATAGGTATCCTTCTCCTTTTTAGCTATCGGTGTACCAGTAAATGCAAAGAAGAACCCACCACCTAAAATTGACCTCATCTGACCAGCTAAAGTGCCATATTGAGTCCTATGTGCCTCATCAATAAAAGTAATCACATTTTTCCTGGTTGAAATGTTCTCCTCACCCCTTTCAGTGAGGTTTTTTAGATCTAATGATAATTCATCTAACTCCTCTGGCCGGAATTTATGTATTAATGTTATGAAAACTCCCTTTTTCCCTCTATAGTCATCATATTGGATTATTCTCTTGAGTTCATCAATATTTCCTATTATTTCAGGCCTAACTACGTCCAATCCTGTGAATTCCTGGTAAAGCTGGTCTTTTAAATCTAACCTGTCCACTATGAAAAATATAGATGGATTTCCCAGTTTTTTTGTGTGATATAGTTTGTTAGCAGCAAAAATCATAGTTAGAGTTTTACCTGACCCCTGCCAATGCCAAATAAGTCCATTCTTTTTATCACTTATCCCATCCAGACTATCAAGTACCCTACTNNAAGCCTGAAACTGCATATAACGCGTTATAGCCTAGGTAGCCATTCCCATCTCTTCTCTAATAAAAACATAGTTAAGTATCAGATCCAAAATCCGGTCTTTTGACAACATTTTGATAAAAGCATCGATAGGATCTGCAGAATTTTCCTTCCACTCTGACTTTTTAACTTCATCTAATTGTGGTACAATAGGGAAATAAAAAGCAGTTTGTTCTGCAGCTACGCCAATTTGAACATACTTGTACAATTCAGGAACCGTTTTTTCATAATCTTTTATTTGATAGTAAGCATCTAACCAAGTTTCAGAGATACTAGAAGGATTTTTAAGCTCAATATCCACTAATGGAATACCATTAACGTAAAGCATTACATCAGTGCGAATAACATCTACCCCATGATAATAAACCTGCCTGGTAACAATATACTCATTATTCTTCAAATCAGCATAATCAAAGAGTTTAATATTAACAATTCCCCGCCCTCGTTTAAAACGGATGGTAATACCATTCTTTAGGAAATAAAGGATTTGTTTGAGTCCCTCAATACCACTTGGTCGCAATTTTAGTTCTTTAACAGCCTGAATAACTTCATCATCATCCAAATCCTTACCAGAATTTATACGATTTATGGAACGTATCAGATTCCTCTCTAGCAACGGTTCACTATAACCTTCCCGATCCAGTTCTTTAGCAGGTATGAATTCCCAGCCATCTTCCCGGAACTTCTCAACAACATAATCTTCAAGCATTTCCTCATCAAATCCAGACATAATATCACTTCCTAATTATTCACCTCTACACGTTTACGACCAGTTAAAAGATCGTTCATAAGGCCGTTTTTGACTTTCTGGAGTTTTTCTTTTCTTTTAATNNACCCATGTAATTCATCGATTTTTGTGAGTATGATGGCGATTTTTTCCTGTTCTAAATTACCTGGCAATGGTAGTTTAATTTTCTTAGCAGTAGCCTGATTCAATTTTGGTTGAGCAGATCCTGTAACATATATTCTTATATTGATCTGATTTAATATATAAAAAAGAAAATCAGCATTTACGTCTTTATTTGGTTTTAAAATGTGAGCATGATTGTTGACCCAGAATTTACCAGATACTTTATTTGCAATTGGTAATCGTCTTGATGTTAAGTTTGCACCATCTTCTGCAAGTAATATAAAATCACCATCGAAAATATAATCATCTATCCAATCAATAATCCCCTGAGCACCGTAATAAGGGTAAATTCCATTTCTTTTTATTCTATCCTGTTTTTTGACTGGAATCCTCATTTGATCAAAAAATTCACATATGTTAGCTAATTTTACGATTTTCCAATCAGTAGGCATCATTCCTATCGGTGTAACCTTAAACTCCTCATGCCCTATGCCTTTAGTTAAAAGTGTGTATAACATCCCCTTTTTAATTCGTTCGGATTTTGCTATAATTTCATTAGATTTTTGAACAGCTTGGTCGGTGGTAGATAATATTTCAGCAATTTTTTGCTGCTCCGGAAATGAGGGAACTGGTAAATCGATTTTTATTAGTGTATCCTTAGCTAACTCTTTGAAAGTACTACCTCCACTTAAATTTTGTAGTCTATTTTTTTGACTCACAAGATAATAAGAATAAAATAATGAATCAATCATATCAGAATCTTTAGGAATTAAGCCCTTGCATCCCTGATTAAAGGTAATTTTTTCTGAATTTAATGCAACATAACCTACAGGTGCTCTAGTGGATAATATTATTGAATTTTTAGGCATTAGATTCAAATTAACTTCTTTCAAAGCTTTATTTGTAACTTTCCGATCGCTATCAGCAATTGTAATTCCCTCGATCTTGCTCATATCAGTTGGAGTTACCCAAATAATATTACCATTTTCCCAATATTCGGAGTTTTTTGTAGATGGTGTAGTCCCTGTTTTTACTTCAAAAATGTCTTGAAGTTGTCTTAAATTCCACTCTACAGGGATTTCTCCAATAGCAGTATTTTTATACTCCATTATAGCACCTCTTCAATGTAACCCTCGATCTTCTTTTCAATAAGATGAAGTTCATCTTCAAGTTCCTTGAGTTCACTCCACTCTCGAGGAATATTTATCTCCTCCATTTCTTCTTTTGGAGATGCATAAAGAGGCACATAAAGATTGTATTCGTTCTTTTCGATCTCTTCTCGTGAAACGACTCTAGCAAATCCATCTACATCATCAAATTTATGGTAGATATCGACGATTTTATTTATATTCTCATTGCTCAGAATATTCAATTTACGAACTTCAGGATGCTTTTCAAACTCCTCAGAAGCGTTAATGAAGAGTACTTTTCCTTTCATATTTTTTGGTTTATTTTTATTGAATACGATGATTGCTCCTGCAGCGCTGGTGTTATAGAAAAGTTTTTCAGTGAGAAGAATCACACAGTCTATTAAATCATCTTTAAATATGCCAGTACGTATCTTTTTTTCTTTACCTCCACGGAATAAGGCTCCGTTATCAATGATTACTCCCACTCGTCCATTATCGTCTTTTGCTGATGCTAGCATGTGTTGTATCCAAGCCCAGTCAGCAGACTGTTTATTAACAAAACCATATGGGAATCTTTCCCTCCAAAACTCTCCTTTTTTAAGAGTTTCTTCTGAAAATCCGTCCAGATTCCATGGGGGGTTAGCTATAACCACATCGAAATCTTTAATTCCATCTCCTTCCTTAAATTTAGGGTAGAGAAGAGTGTCACCCATTGCGGTTTGAGCGTTTTTAATGTCGTGTATGTAAAGGTTCATAGTTCCTAATGCTAGGGTTTTTTGATTTACTTCTTGACCATATAAGAACAGTTTTTCTGCTTCTTCTTTGCCGTAGTTGTCTTTCACGTGACTATAGGAGATTATTAGCATACCATTTGATGCTGATGCAGGATCATATACACTTTCTCCGGGCTTAGGATCTAAAATTTCCACTAATAGTTTTATTACTTCACGGGGGGTGTATACTTCTCCTTCTTTGGCTTTTTGAGGGGCGAAGTAGCGTAAAATCCATTCATAGGAGTCCCCCAATATGTCTGGGTCTACATGGTGGAGTTTTTTTTCGCTGAAGAGTTCCACTAGCTGCCTGAGTATCTCTGCGTTTTCTCTGCTGCTTGTGAATTCCACGAAATCAAAAGTATCAATTACATCTTTTAATTGAGGGTTACGATCTGCGATTGTTTTAAGGGCGTTGGAGAAATTTTCTGGGAGATTTTCCACGTCTGACCTTAAGTTTTTCCAATGATAATTTTTGGGAAGATCAAAATCATGGAATGACAGCTGACTGGCTTCATCAGTAGCTTCATCAACTGAAAGACCATCTTCAAGGGCTTCCTTATAGGCTCTTTCATACTCCATGTCCCATTTATCACTAATTTGCTTTAGAAAGAGGAGTACTAAGATGAATTTATAGTCAACACGGGTTCGAATTAGGTCTGCAGCCTTCTTAAGGATGGTTTCAATATCAGAACGGGATAATTTACCCTCTTTTAAGGTTAATTCATCTTTTATTATATTTCCTTTACTTTTAAGTTTGTAAATCCTTTTTCTAGCATCTTCAGGATCTAATTCTACTTTAACCCATCCTGCTTTTCTAAGCTCGGAGAGCACAACTGCTACTTCTTCTTTTTCTACTCCTGAATCTTTACTAAGTAGTTCTACTGCTTCTTCCATACGGAAACTGGAATTTCCAAATTTTTCCCATAGTTTACTATGTCTTTCTTCAAGCCATTTGGGTAGTTTAATTTTTTTATCAGACATTTTTATCATCTTTTAATTATGTTCTAAATCTCCTAAAGCTGTGATCATAGGAATAATCATTGGGGCAATTCCTTTACTTATGTTACTTATTTTGTTGAAGATTGATTCATCTTCTTCATTTTCCTTTTCATCTTCTAATGATTTGATTAATGAAAGTCCTAACAGGACCATTCCATATTTGTATTGAGCTTTTAATACCTCGGGATTATTTTTTATTCTTGATTTGATTTCAGTTATACAATATACATTATCCATATTCACAAAGAAGTCGTATCCTTCATCACCACTATCTTTTACAAGAAGCGCAGTTTCCCTATTAAAATCGTATTTATCCCAGTCTTCTTTTTTTACTTCATATATGTTAGGGAGGTTTAATCCTGATGGTTTTTGCCTATCGGTTCCATCCTTTCCTGCAGGTTTTACTCTTTGACCATTACCTTTGAGGTTATTACTATCTGCAGGATCGACTTTTATAAAAAATTTTAGAGTGAACGGATCAATTCGATAACTATCATCCACAACCACTGAATATTCTATTAAATCCCCTACTGCACTATTATCTGGAAGTTGACAATTCAAAGTAGCTATTCCGTCCCACAGGTTTAAATCAGAATCTTCAATTAAATTACCATTATCTTTAAGATTAAATTGTCCTGGGTCATCATCTCTTGTAAAGTAATTATTTTCCGCATCAGTTTCAAATTGGACTCGGAATTTCCGGTTAATCTGACAACTTTTGGGTTTTTCTATTGAAAATTTCTTTTTCAGATTAAAGTACGTTGGATATTGTTCTCCTATGAATTTATCTACTGTACCTACATTAGTCATGTTAAAAGGGTTGGTAATCCTTACACCATTTATTAAAAGATTAGATAATGTAGGTGATGTTTTAATCACATTTTCAAGTATTTCAGCTAGAGGTTTAGCATCAGATATTTTCTTTCCAATGTCTTCTTCTCTTCTCTTAGCCACTAAAGCTTTTAGTCCAGGGTGTTCTCTAACAATCTTCTCTAATGCCTTTTCTATTTCCTTCTTTAAAGATCCGTCTCTTAATCTATCTCTACTATTCATAAATAAGTCTTCGCGAGATCTACCATCAAATTTTGAACAATCAACTAAAATAAAGATTTCATCAGCCAAGTAGTTCATGCGCACATTTTTCCTATTGAAAAATTGTTTAGCAATATAACCATGAGACTGTCCATTGATTGTGAATATAATTCCTTCTTTTTTCTTATAATTTTCAACTTTATCTCTTTGGAAAGCGTATATATCCACTTTCATTTCTTGGCCAGAAACATTAAGTAGAATAGAATTTGGGAATCCTTCTTCTATTATTTTTGATTTATTTTGTTCTAATCTTACTGATAGGCCAGATAAAATTGTTTGGAAACTGTCTCCTTTAAATTGACGTCTTTCTTTTAGAAAAACAGGTAATGCTATGTTTGGTAATAATAAAGATAATCTATAGTA
The DNA here is from genome assembly GCA_003166335.1 of Methanobacterium sp. Lineage (GTDB taxonomy): Archaea > Methanobacteriota > Methanobacteria > Methanobacteriales > Methanobacteriaceae > Methanobacterium_A. The sequence goes on from PMWA01000111.1 coordinate 8,280, forward strand.
AAGATTAAAGTTAATTAACGAATTCATGGATGGTATTTGATATTCATACAATTTTATTAGAGATCCGTATTCTAATGAATTTTCATAAGCTTTAGGGAAATCTCCGGGTAATAATGGTAGAGATTCTGCATCTATTGTTAAAATATTGTTGTTAGGAGCAAGATATTTAAAGGTAGAACTTTTCATATTCTCTGAAGGATCTTCTCGTCTGATTATAGTAAAACCCCAATAGTTTGAGGTATTGTCATCCTCGTCTGCTATTTCAGGGCATCGTCTTGATATTATAAGTTGCAAATTCTTTTGTCCACAAAACTGAAGGGATCCAGTTCCACCCATGTTAAATTTTCCTTGAACAAATGGAATTCTCAATTTGTTAGATTTTGTTAATGATAAAAACGTATTAGGGATCGCTTTAGGAGTTTGACCCTCTCCTCTGTCGATAATTGAGTAACTTGGATTTTTCCTACTACCTGTAGCTACTATCATTATATTTTCGGCTAATTCAGACCTTTTTTGAGATCTCAGATTCGTTAAAACCCCGTTTGGTATACCTAAAAATGATTCTTGAGCTTCTTTTATTGTCTGAGGTGCTTTATCACTTTCTGGATCTATATGTCTTTTAAAACATTCTTTCATTAATACTGCGTCTACTGAGTTGATTATTTTTTCAACTAATGCACTATCAGCTGAACTCTGCTGATTACCAATTGTTGCGAAGTTATTTTCATTATCTCCATAATATTGCCATGCATCGGGGTCATCCCAGTATCCAAATAGCTTTAAAATATTTTCTACATCTTTTTCAGTGTCTGCTTCCACCAATCTTATACACAAATCTTTGTTCCCCATTCAAATCACCCCACAGATTATTATTTCATTTATTATATAAGTGAAATTTTTTTCACTTATTTAATTAATTAATTATAAGTTTTAATATATAAAGTTTTTTATTATTTGACTTTGTACTTATTTAATAAGTGAAAATGTATTAACTTATATATCTATTTTCTTTTATTTGAAATCCAATTACAAAATTATTAGAAAATTATGCAAAATGAAATATGGTAAAACTATATTACTAAACCACAAATATTTAATTAGAATATCTATTATAGTGTTAGAGAGGTTCATAATGAAAGAACATAGTATTGTTGGGGATTTGATTAATTTTCGAGGCCTTGTTTTATAGTCCTATGAATGAAAATGGTGTAATATTTTTATTCGGCAAAGTTATGGAAGATTTGAATATGTATATAGAGGAAATTAAACCAGGATTTCCAGATTGTGCTGGAAGACGTTTTAATGAGAAGGGATGGGAAGAAATATACATAGAATTTGAGTATTTAAGCAGCAACTTCAAACTTCATAAACATAACCCCAAAGAGTGCGATTTAATTGTTTGCTGGGAACACGACTGGCCAGAGTGTAACTAGAAGTAATAGAATTAAAAGACGTCATAAAGGCCTTCCTAACATTCACATAAAGCGCCCCGACCTTCATAAAGAAACCGAAGAAGAGGAACATGAAGACGAGATTGAAAGTTACGAATTTTCCAATGAGGAAGTTAAAAAACTATTTGAAAAATTTGATGTTGGTGTGAAAAAAATTAATGACCAAATTTGGACCAAACTAATTAAAGATGGGTTTTCTTATTATTCACCAGAAAAAGTGTTTATGTATGCAATGTTATACAATCCTGATGGTAACTAAAAAATGGGGTGTATTTGAGTTAGAAAATGAAGAACAACTCCCTGATTTTTTAGAAGTTGCAAATACATCTTTTAATCGTATTAAAACAGCTATAAAAAATAATGAAGCTACTAATGGATAATAATGACATAAACAATTCTTATTTCAAATAGAACAGAGTAAAATTATGTTTACTAATGAATTACCAAATTTAAAAGGATTTTAATAAAAGATTATTAATTAGAAATAGCTCAGTTAATTTTTAAAAGAAAATTAAAGGGATTTAGACCAAATATTCCACAATTTATGATAAACATTAGTTAATCATAGAATTAAATTTAATTAAACAACTTATTGTTGTATAAGATTATAGAATAATTCAAATTTTTGGACCTCAACCGCAGGATCCTCTATGCCCTAAAATTAATTTTTAATGTTTTAATCATGATAAATCAAGCATATTCAACATGCCCCAATACCTAAAAAAGAACTTAAACAAACCAATAAAAACTGATATAAATTCCAGTAATTTTTGCATATAGGCTTTTAACGTGATTCTTTTAGCTAACGAGGTAATATAACTATTGAAGTTCGTTATATCGTGGTTAAACGAAGTAGGCTATTTCACCAACATCATGGAAACACTTCAATATTAAATTTATGACTTTAAAATTCGTTAGTAAAATTTTAGGCAATGTATAGCAAAACTGACGTACATACTGAATATAAAAATATCGTTATGCCCTATTCAAAACGTATTGAGACGAATAAATCTGATATAGCACTTATGAGGGATTTGAACATTGATTATTAAAAATTATTAATTTTAAGCTTAATTTACCTGCATTGTTAATAATTTATGATAATTTAGAAGAATTTAATTAAAAAAAGTATAAGTAAAAACTTATATTAAAAAGGGTATTTCAGGGGAAAGTTATATCATGATTGTATTCCCCAAATTCTACATAATCACTTAACCATATATAGTTATTAATATTATTTTTATCTAATGAATCCATTAACAATTTTTGATTTGTATATACCTTAAATTTAATTCGAGAATTCATTTCATGACCTCATAATGGATCAGTTTGATAATTAAGACCATAATATAAAGTTATGGTTTAATTAATGGATTTTAGGCCTGTTTAGATTTTGTTACTTTGTTACAGTAAATGGTCTTTTTTTAACTGGATTGACTTTTAATTAATTTCATATATTTTTTAAAATGGATTTTTATTTCACTCATTCCTGTAACATTGTAACAAAAAGTTATTTCACCCCCTATATGGTTTCAGTAAAAACTTCCATTTGTCTTCTAAAAAGATTATATCCTCATATACTCGGGTAATACCATCATTCTCTCTTATTGATGTCTGGTCAAATCCAGCGGAATTCATGGCGTTTCTTATTTTATTTATTGATGGCTTTTTATGCTCCCTGGAGATTTTACCTGTATCATAAGCCCATCTGCACCCCGCCTTAACAAGTGAATTTACTTCATTTACTGGAATATATCCTGATATTTTTACTTCAAAGATAGCCTCTATGACTTTCTTAACCGGGTAAGATTTAAACTCGTAATACTCATTCATTTGTTTTTCATCTTCTTCTGTTGTTATAGGTTCGTCTTTTTCCCAGTATGTAGTTATAGCTTTATGGATAACANNATAACCCATTCAATCCCATTTTTATCATATTCCCCAGCTATAATTTTGTGCTGCAAAGTTTCATCTCTTTCATGATTAGCAACTTTATTATCGGCATGGATCAATAGGAGCCTCCTCTGATACCCCTCACCAACTATAGGGGGTAATGTATTTCCACTACTAAAGAGCCGAGGAATTTGTTCATTTCCTGCCTGTATTGTTTTATTTTCCCCTTTAATCTCTACTTCTAATCCATTTCCAGTGGTTATGGTATTTAGAGTTCCTATGCTCTTTAACATTCCATTGTTCAAATCATCATCGATATTTATATCTCTATCAATAAGTGTATGGAGTGTAAACCTTTCGTTAGCATTGATAGTGTTGATAGGTAAGTTACTATAATTAAAAATTCGCATCAAAATTGAGTTTAGAGTGGATTTACCACTGCCAGATCTTCCTACTACAATAGTGTGTTTACCTAATAGATTTTGCCCCATAAACGCATGGCCAACAGACCTCATCCATCTTTCTTGATTTTTAGGATGGTTTTTATCTTCTAAGATATCTTCAATAATTTCTCCAATCCTACCCGGCGGTGCATTATTATTCCAATCCAAATTAAGGGTAATTTTAGGAGTTTCATTATATGCCATTTTGGCTTCATTAAATTTCCGAGTTCTTGTGTCTAAAATTCCGTTGTTGAACTCTATCAAATTGTAGTTTTTCTTAATAGGATTTGTTACGTATTTAAGTACTTCATAACATCTGCGAGAGCTTATGCTATTCACTGTAAATACCTTATTGCAGAATTTTATGATGTCACGGTCATCAATATCCCTAAATTGTCCCTCATCCGTCTTTTCATAATATTTATTAGTGTTTAAATTCTTATAAAGCTCTAATTCACTATTCACATAATCCGCCACTAACTTAACTGGCGGTTCCTTATTGTTATTCAATAATTGGAGTATTTTGAATTTAATTCTACCATTACTGCCTTTATTTAATTCCATTAATTTATCAATATCTATCGGTGAAAAATGTTCTTTAAGCCATTTGAAACCTATAATCTCTTTAAGTGGTTTTTGGAAGGTCTTTTCAATTTTTTGTAATCTTTGGTCTAACTCCTCATCATCTGAGAAGACAGCATTAATTATTTTTTTAACATTTTCTTTGGTATATCCTTCCTTTCTTAGGAATCCTATCAATGCTAAACTATATTCATCCCGGGTCCCTGGTTCATAATATTTTCGTAGCAATTTGATGATATCTTCTTCATATTCCGGTTTAGTTATTGATAATTGTCCTTTATCAATTAAATTGTTTAAAATATCTTGTAGCACCAGATCACTATTTTCCACACATTCTATTTTATCAAATGATTCTGGTAGTCTTTGGTAAAATTCCTTTTTTCCTTCTTCATTCCAACGGTAGTCTGAAACAACATATTTACCCTTACCTCTCCCGGTATTTGTTTGGTAGTCAATGTTGATCTTTGGCTGATTTGCTTTTGGTTTATCCTTACTAAGGAGGTATATGTGGACCCCGCCACTTGGAGTTTCCACTGAATAAGTTTGTTTTATAATAGGTTCACATGCACTTTTTAGCTCATCGAGTGCAATATGACCTTTTCTTTTAGGAATATCAAGATCTATGACGACTAAGTAATTTTTAAGGCTTTGAATGTACTCACACTTGATAGCAGTTGGATATTTAGGGTCATTAAATCCTTTGTATTCTTTCGGTAGTTTGTCCCAATTTATTGATGGAGATTTACTATTTTTTCCACTTTTAACTTGTTGTTTTCCTGCAATGGCAATTAGATATCCCTGTTTAAATGCATCCGTAAATAATTTTGTTACATCAATATATTCTCTCTTAGGAGTGCTTTCTTGGATAATCGGATTTGGGGCTGTTATCATAAAGACATCCCCTTATCGACCGATATTCCTTCAAGTGTTAAGTAATCCCTGATTAATTTTAGTGGTACAGGAGCAGTTTCCCCCTGATCCTGAAAAGTATAGTAGATATCCTCTAATTTTTCATTGAATGACCTCATACACTTTACCTCCTTTAATATATTGTTTTTGTTCAAAAGAAGTGTGAGAACTAAAAAAGTTCTGTTGGACACTCTTTTTGACAATCCATTTTTCTGGAGGAACTTCTACTCATATATAAACTATTATGGTAAACTATAAATGCATTTTTTTCTACTATATATAGCTTTTGGTTTTTAGGAAATTAATAAAGTTCTGCAAATCAATATTTTAAATATAGGGGGAAATTTACATAGAAGTGTTGAAAAACACTTAGGCCCTGTTTTTAATGATAAAAAAATATTCCTTGATTCCAGGTAATACTAATGAATAAATATTTTGTATTTTTTTTTACTACTCAATTAAGGAGGATTTGATTTACTAACTATTTAACCCAGTTTTTAATTTACTATCCACTTTTATAGAGCATGGGTTCAATCTACTAATCATAATGTATAAGCCTATGAGTATTTACAATTTACTATCCTTTTTATGAGGATATCAATTAGGATATTAGACCATTCATGGATGTAAAAAAAGACAAACACCATCAACAGTTGTGTTTTAGTAAAATGGATTTTAGAAAAAAAGAAAAATTAATGCTAGCTTCCATATTATTGTTTATATTTTCATTTTTCAAATAACAAAAATGAATTAAAGTAATCCGAATCATTCAATATTTTTTTTAAAAAAAATTTCATATATTTTAGAACTACTGTCTTTTGATGAGTTCTTCTTGGACTCTTTTATTACCCATAATTTTATCCAGATACTCATCTCGTTCCTTATTTTTTGCATCCATCTCTTCAATAACTTGCTTCATCTTCTCGTTTTCTGCCTTACGCTGGTCTAATTCTCTGACAATGTCTTTGATCTGAGATGGTGCGATGTCGCGTATTTCTACTTCACTGAGAGTTAATTTATTCTCAACTTTTAAATATTCCTGTTTAAGTCGTTCAGGTTTAGCTTTGAAATAAGCTGCACTGGTCTGGTTTATTTTGTGCCCTAGCATCCAATCTACAGCCATCTTATCCAACCCTTCTTCATAAAGGGTGGTTGTGAAAAGCTTTCGCAGCATATGACTGGTTAGAAAGTTACGATTTTTTGTTCGTTTGCCTAAATCTGCTTTTTTATTAATACGTGCATAAATCTGTGTGGAAGAAAATTGATTCAAGGGTTTGTTGTATTGGTTAACAAAAAGGAGTGTTTTTAAGGACTTTATATTTTTATTCATTTGGATACGGTAAAGTAGATAGTCGACGATAGATCTCGTGCATTCAGTTGAACTGAATGTTATATATTCCATACCTGTTTTGTATCTTATCACTTTCCAAGTACCAACCAAGATTTCTTTTTCTTTTATTTGTTCGGCTATTTTAAAGATATTAAGATACTCTGAAGGTGTTAAATCAATGTATTCATTGATAGAGTCAATGAATTGTTTGTAATTTAAATTTCTTACTTCAGCAGCACCCATACCACTACTTAATTGTAAAAGAATTATTGCTCGATCCCGTAACCCTGCAATAGATACGGCTTTTTTGATATGTTCTTTAGTGGGCAATTCTTCAAAACTAGGGTTTATGGAGTCTGATGGGAAGGCTCCTCTAGTTGATGGAGGATCAATATCAAAGCTATGATAAAAAGATTTAATTGTTTCTATATTATTTTTTATAGTGTTGAGTGATTTATGTTCATCATTTTTGGCGTATTCTATATAATTGAAGATATACTGTCTAATCCTACGTTTTCGACGTTTAATACCCTCATCTTGTTCTTTTTCTGCTTCGTCTATTAATTCGCTCGGTTTTTTACCTATGAAGTCGCTATATCTTCTTAGTCGGAATAGATATTGGGTTTTACTTGATTGTTTAATCCATTTACTGCGTAGAAAATCTTTAACAGTTTCATCATTTTCAATATCTTCAAAAGTAATCATATAATTACATTAGTAATAATGACTTAAATAGATCATTTTTGGAAAGTAATTACTACCATTTTTAATCACTTATAATATTTGAACAGTTTATCTGTATATTGAATGCTTTTCCACCTTTTCAATCTTATATTTGTAATTTCTATTAGTATTTATCCTAATACTTTATTATTTACATCATTTTATAATTTAATTAATGACTAAAAAAAATAGATGAAGATAAAGCTTTTGAGTAAGAATTAAAGGGTAAAATGGGATGGAAATGCTCCTGTGCCTTGGATATAGTGAACAATAAATCTTAGTTGCAAAAAATTATCTGTAAAAATTGTGGTAAAATTTTTAAAACGGATATAGATTCACAATTATGTTTCTATTTAGAAAAGGATTAAATTAAAAATAAAAATTTTTTTTTAATTTTTTGAATTATTTTCCTAAACTAAACTAATATTCTATAAATCTGAAACACCTAAATGGTGTATTTTTTACCATTCAATTCATCACTTATTCAATTCAACCATCTAAAGATGAACTTTAATAATAACACTATTATTATAGAATTTTTACTAATACTAATAATTAAGTAGTGGGGATATGGAAATGGAAACAAAAATCTGTATAAATGATGCTACCTTTAAAATGGATAATAAAAGCCTAGTAATCCAAAGGGATGATGGATTTTTATCAATTGGCAGTCCCACAATTGGGAGTGGTGTCAAAACTGTGAAATCTATAATAAATTTCGGGGCAAAATATGATGAAGATTCACCACTTAACAGCAAAGAAGAAGAGAAGTTTTTAGAAGATTTTATAAATGATAACAATGTATTTAAACCTGCAGCTGCCATGATGGGTTATTATGATATAAAAAGTAGTGTGAATATTACTATTGGAAATGTAACAGCTTTAGTAAACGCAGATTATGAAAAAAATAATTCAATGAATATTATAGTGATTATAGATAAAAAATTAAATGAACGAACTCTTTTAAGATTATTTAAAGCTGTTGTTGAAGCAAAATCTGCAGCGTTATGGGATTATGGTGTTATTAACCACTTCTCATTCGATCCTCTTGATGGGGGAATGGAATCCATTTTAGTGGCGTGTTCGGGATCTGATGAATTCACAGCACCAGAAGAAGTTGAAGACCAGTTTAATCTTCAAAAAATAGTTGAAAAATGTGTTAGGGACGCGACAGGTGGAGCTTTGAGGAATTGTGGATTTCCTAAAAGTGTAATTGATTTCATTAATGATGTTGGCATTGAAGTGGAAGATTTAGTTGAAGCCGGGATGGAACTCCTTGTAGGAGTTGAAAGAAATGAAGAAATTAGTATTAAACTTCATAATCAAATATTAAAGTCATTAGAAGATTTAAATGTAGTTTCATTTATTATTGCTGGAATAAGACTCGAAGAAGATTATGAAAAGCATAGAGTGAAAGGCGTAAATGTGGATGATGACCCTGCGTACTTATACTCTGATGAAATAATGGGAATGGCTGTGGCTAATCAGATTGCTGGAACTAAAGCTATTTTTAATTTCAAAAGATACGATGAAGCGAAACCTGGTGTAATAGGCAATCTTGGTCCTGTGCTTGATGATATATTTGCAGGATTAGTTTCGGGATGTATGTCAAAGATATTTGAGGATTAGAGAAATGTATTACAGGGTTCACTTTGATATTTGGGGATGTTTCCAAAATGAAATTTCTTAATGGAATATTAGGTTTAGTATCATTCTCAACTATACTCCCATTGCATATCCATGCTAGCATTCAGGAAATGTCAAAGTTTACCTGGTTATGGCCAATAATCGGAGGATTCATTGGAATAATAATAGGAACTTTAGGATTTACATTAATAAATATAATTCATCTACCCCAACTTATAGCTGCAGGATTAATTTACAGTTTTGCCATCTGGTTTACCGGATTCCATCATTTAGATGGTTTAATCGATTTTGGCGATGGCTTGATGGTTCATGGGGATTCTAGAAGAAGAATAGAAGTTATGCGTGATCAAAGAATTGGAACTGGAGGTTTAGCCTACCTATTTATGGTTGCCATTATAACATTTGCTTCACTTGCAACCATTCCCGCAATCATTGTATTCCCTATCCTATTTATATCTGAAATATCGGCCAAAGTAGGATTAGTGACTTGTTGTACCTTCTCCAAGCCATTTGAAGATGGAACAGGTAGATTCTTTATAAATGCTATGGATATGAAAAAACTCATTTTAATACTCATAATAACGTTATTTATAGGATTTTTAACCCTTAAAACAGTGGGCATTCTAGGAATAATCGGAGGGTTAGCTGGTGGAATGATTATTTCATTAGTAGCAGGTAGAAATTTCGAAAAAGCTACAGGAGACGTATTAGGGGCTTCTAATGAAATATCCCGGATGATTGCCCTTGTAATTATGATTTTAGTTGTTACAGGTTTGATAATATGAAAATTTATGTTTTAAGACTTGATCATCGGAGAAGAAGGGATGCAAGGATAACCACACATGTATGTTTAACAGCAAGAGCTTTTGGAGCTTCTAAAGTTATTTTAAGTGGAGATGAAGATATTAAACTAATTGAAAATGTCAGGGACGTGACAGAACGATGGGGAGGTAAATTTAAAATCGAATACCGTAAGAACTGGGAGAATTTTCTGGAAGAATGGAAAAAGAATGATGGTGAAATAATCCATCTTACAATGTATGGTGAACCCGTACAGGAGGTGGTGGGAAAAATAAAAGAATCATTTCAAGATATACTTGTAGTGGTGGGAGGATCTAGAGTTCCAGGCAAAGTTTACAGAGAAGCTAATTGGAATGTTTCCGTGACTACACAACCACATTCAGAAGTTTCTGCCCTATCGGTATTTCTTCACTTGTTTTTCGAAGGAAAAGAGTTAACTAATAAATTTGAAGGTGGAAAATTAGAGATTCAACCCAGTGCAAATGGCAAAAGAGTAATTAACTCAGATGAAAGCTGAAAAAAATATTCACTTTTATAATTTTTAATAATTAAACTTTAATCCGTATAATTTTGTCATCTCCTGGTTGCGGTGTACCTCTACCATCCTCGTTGGATGTAGTAATATAAAGGTATCCATCATGTGCTACAACTTCCCTTAATCTGCCATAATTAGTGAGTATTTCACTTTCACTAATGACTGTTTTATCATCACTAGATAAGTTTAATACTCTGAGTTGTTCTCCTCTGAGTCCTGCTACATAGAGATGATTCTGATAATAAGCTATTCCAGAAGGTGCTAGGGTGAAGTTAGTGTAGACGTCAATGGGGCTTATATAACCGGGTGCACTTTCATTTCCTTGGAGAATTGGCCATCCATAGTTTCCACCTTTAGTTATAATGTTTATCTCATCGTCCATGATGTTACCATTTTCAGATTCATATAAAATCCCGTTAGAAGGGTTCCAGGCTAATCCCTGCGGATCTCGGTGACCGTAACTATAAACATAGTTTCCAAACGGATTGTCAGTTGGGACGGAGCCATTTGGGTCAAGGCGGAGTACTTTTCCGGATAATGAATTTATGTCTTGAGCGGAACTAGAGTTATCGGCGTCACCAGTGGTTGCATATAATTTACGGTCAGGTCCAAATTTCAGTCTTCCCCCGTTATGGATGGGTCCTCCGGGAATATTATCTAAAAGTACAGTTTCATTACTAATCGTACCATTTAAGACGAATCGAGATATTCGATTAACATCCGCTTTATCAGTGTAGTAAACATATATATAATGATTCTGAGTGAAATTAGGGTCTACTGCTATCCCTAGAAGTCCTGATTCGTCGCCAGGACTCTGGGTTACATTGATAGTACCCACAGTTTCTACTGTAGTGTTGTTAACGAGTATATCAACTCTGCCCACTCTCTCTGTGAAAATCATAGTGTCATTTGGGAGAAAATCAATAGCCCATGGTACATCGAGATTTTGAGCTGAAACTACCGGTTCTGTACTCTGTGGTGCTGGTTGTGATGATGTGGAGTAAAATGTAAAAGTTAAAAATGCTATTACAATTAGAATAATAACTACAGCAACAACTATAATAATAGTTCTATTTTTCATTTTAGCACTTATTCTAATATTATGTAATTAATTGTATTTCAAATTTCTGAATTTTTTTATGAGTGAAAATAAAAAGAATAATCCATTACTAAGTTCAAATAATATAAATAATTGAATATTTAATTCAAGAAATTTAAAATTAGAATATTTACATGGGTGCAATGAATGTTAAAAATACTTAAGAATATAGTTTTGCAGGATCGATTAACCAAAATACGAAATGTTAAAATAGATGGTATCCATTTTAAAGCAGGATTAGTTGAAATGGGTACATTAATTGGATATGAATTCGCATCCAACATGGATATTAGGGAAGTCAAGGTTAAAACACCACTAGGTATTGCTAATGGGATTAAAATAAACGATACTGAAAATATTGTGGTGGTAACCGTTTTAAGAGCTGCTATACCGATGGTTGAAGGTGTTATGAATGTTTTCGATGAAGCCAAATACGGTATGGTAGGTGCCTGGCGTGAAAAGGAACCTCCATTCAAAGTTAATGTAGGATACCTTAAAATACCTGATATCAATGATAAAATAGTTATAATAGTTGATCCAATGCTTGCAACTGGTAACACTATGAATCTTATTATCAAAGAGCTGAAAAAATTGGGAACTCCCAATAGATTGGCTATTTTTAATGTAATATCCACAGAAGAGGGTGTAGAAAAAGTTTTAGCTAACCATTCTGAAGTGGAGATTTATACTTGTTCAATTGAGAATAAGCTTAAGGATGGATATATTATTCCCGGTATGGGAGATGCTGGTGATATTGCCTTTGGAAAACCTATTAAATAAAAAAAATCATTTTTAGTGGTTATAAAAAATTTTTTTAATGTTGATATAATGATTCACCATGTGCCACAGCAACAATTCCCGGAATACCATTGACTTCGAGTTTATATATAGCTTCCATACCCTCTTCTTTAAATGCAACAACTTTTTTGGAAATTAATTTACTTGTCAGAAGTGCTGCAGCAGGGGGAGTTACTACAAAAACGGAGTTATAATTATTTAGAGCTTCAATGGTGTCTGTACTTAAGGATCCCTTACCAATATGTATTTTAACTCCAGATTTTGAAAGAAATGGAATATTTTCTTCTATTTCTTCTTTATTGCTGGTTGTGGGGGATATTCCAGCCTGGCTCACTGCAGTGTGCATTATGACAGCACCTCGAAGATTTATTAGATTTTCTCCAGCTTTAATGGATTTCACTAATTTAGGGAGTGCTGCATCTCTTCCAGTGAGTATATTACTATAAACAGCGATTTTATCCCCAACATGGAGATTAAGTACTGTTCCATCACTTATTGGTGTTCTAATCTTTATCAGGTCATCCATATTATTTTTACTCAGAATTATATTCTTATTTCACGAAGATCCGTCAAAAATGATTCTATATGCTCCTTATTGAGATGAGGCATCACAATTATCCTAATTGCTTGAGGATATGATGATATAGACACTGCCCATCCTCTTTCCTTTAATCGGTCTGCAATCTCCCATACAGTCATTTCCCTGGAATTGAAAGCTACAATGTTAAGCTGGGGTTCCGTTACCAGTATAAATCCTGAATCCTTTACGCCTTGAGCCAGAAGTCTGGTATGCTCCATACATCTTTCTGCAACCTTTCTGTAACCATTTCTTCCAAGATATTTCATTAATGCCCAAGTAGCTGCCGTTGAAGCTCCAGTTCTAGTACCTACTATAGTAGACTGCCTGTCCTCTGTGAGGTAAGGGGTTTCAATACTCATAACATCCAGATAGCTCTTATCCCTGAAAAGTATTCCACCCGTAGGAATAGGAGTTAATCCCATTTTATGGGGATCGATAGTTATAGAACAAACCCCTTGTAGTGAAAAATCGAATTTAGGAAAATTGTATCCTCTTCCATTTAAAAAAGGAATAGAAAATCCACCAAAAGCAGCGTCCACATGCAAAAAAATTTCATTCTCAAAGCAAATGTTTGAAAGCTCTTCTATCGGATCCACCTTCCCCAGTTCAGTAGTGCCTGCTATCCCCACCACTGCAATGGTATGGTTAGATAAAAGGTCATTAACAGATTCTACATCAACGCAATAATTATCATCAAGCTTTGCCTCTTTGATTTTAAGGCATAACATATCTGCTGCCTTTTTAAAGGAGAAATGAGCAGATTTAGGCACAATTATTTCTGGATTTTTAATTCCACTTGAGTTTCGAGCCGCTCTCATTGCCATTATATTGGCTTCTGTTCCACCTGTAATTATATGACCATAAACATTATTTTTACCTAAAAGATTCCCCAACATGGCGATTACTTCATCTTCCATGGTTTTAGTGCCCTGAAAAAGTCCAGGATCTCCTAGATTAGATTCCAAGAACATACAGTAAGCTTTCACTCCCACTTCATGAGGACATGTACACATGGATCCAAGAATTTTACCTGAACGATGAGTCATATCTTGTTCTTTGAAGTTTCTAAGAGTCTCGAATACTTCATTCTTTGAAATTCCCTTATCATCCATTTTTTTAAGCCCATAAAAATTAGATTACAATTATAAATTAAAAAAAAATAGTAAAAAAATTAGTTTATTTTAATAATTAAATTATTTTAATCCTGTATAATCTTTCGCGCAGCTCTAAGAATCAATTTCTTCTCCACACGAGCCACCACTTCTCTCACCAGGGCTACAGCATCAGTATTAGCAGATACAGAGGTGATTCCCAGCTCCACGAGTTTTTCTACAACAGAGGGTATGCTTCCAGCCTGACCGCAGATACTTGTTTTAACCCCTGCTTTGTTACACTCCTTAATAACTCTTTCTAATAACTTTAAAATCGCAGGATGTTGTTCAGTGAAGAGATCTGCCACATTTTCATTGTTACGATCTATTGCTAGAGTGTATTGGGTTAAATCGTTAGTTCCAAAGCTTACAAAGTCTAATCCTTCAGCTATGAAGTCTTCTATAATCAAAGCTGCGGCTGGTGTTTCCACCATTATTCCAAATTCTATGTTTTTCTGTGGTTTCAATCCCACCTCACGGGCTATCTTTTTAGCCTGCTTAAGTTCATCGGGATGCTGCACTAATGGGATCATTATACCTATATTAGTGTATCCTTGCTCGTGAAGTTTCTTTATGGCTTTAAATTCTGCCTTTAAAATTTCAGGTTCATCTAACTCTCTTCTGATACCTCTCCAGCCCAGCATAGGATTATGTTCGTATGGGTCATCCTCTCCACCTTTAAGAGACTTGAATTCATCAGTAGGAGCATCCAAGGTCCTGTACCATACTGTTTTAGTGTAGAAGGCATCCGCCACCTTAAAGACATTCTCCACGAGTACTTTTACCAATTCATCTTCCCTTCCCTCTGATATGAATTTTTTAGGGTGAACACCTGTGGCTAACATCATATGTTCCGTTCTAAGAAGCCCTACACCATCTGCACCAGTCATAGCTGCCTTTTTAGCTGCCTCAGGCATGCTAACGTTTACCTTAACTTCTGTTACTGTGAGTATAGATTGTTGGACAACGGTTGTTTTCTCCACTTCCTCCTCTTTTTGAGTGGATTCCACTATTTTACCCTCATAAACTAATCCCTTATTTCCATCCAATGTTACTACGGAATTCTCTTTGAGAACTTTAGTAGCATCCCCCGTTCCTACCACGCAGGGTATTCCCAGTTCTCGGGAGACAATAGCTGCGTGACAGGTTACTCCACCTTCATCGGTGATTATTCCATTAGCACGTTTCATAGCAGGGACCATATCAGGCATGGTCATCACTGTAACTAATATATCTCCTACCAGGATTTTATCTAATTCATCTGTGTCTCTGATGATTTTAACTTTACCGGATGCCATACCAGGGCTTGCACCTAATCCTTTAGCTATTATAGTTCTTTCAACTTCCGCCTCTATCGCTTCTGCTTTTTTAGTAAGAGTGGTTATTGGTCTTGATTGTAGCATGAAGATTTGGCCCTCTTCAATAGCCCATTCCGTATCTTGGGGAAAGTCGTAATGGTCTTGTATTGTTTTTCCAAGTTTAGTTAATCCAGCTATTTCATCATTGTTTAATACTTGTTTCTTTTTCATGTCGTCTGGAACTGTAATTTTCTCGGTTTTACCTGTGTTTGGATTCTTCCGGTACATGATGTTTTTTTCACTGATTTGATAATCAAGAATCTCTTCATTCTCTTTATCAACCCAGATTGTGTCTGGAGTTACTGTACCGGATACTACTGCTTCTCCCAGTCCCCATGCTGCTTCAATCAATATTTTTTCATCACCTGTGGATGGGTGTGCAGTGAACATTACTCCGGCTTTTTCAGCATTCACCATTTCTTGTACCACTACTGCAATGTATACTGTGGAGTGGTCGAAGTTATTCTCTTCCCTGTAAAATATAGCGCGTGCTTCGAAAAGTGATGCCCAGCATTTTCTAACATATTTTATTAGTTCTTCTTCACCTTTAACGTTAAGATATGTGTCCTGTTGCCCTGCAAATGATGCTTCAGGCAAGTCTTCAGCTGTAGCAGATGATCTTATAGCTACAAAAGCATTTTCTTTCCCAATTCTACGGCATAATGCATTGTAAGCCTCTATTATAATAGTTTTTATTTCATTTGGTACTTCTGTTTCAATTATTATGTTTTTAATCTTCCGTGCTGCTTGTTGAAGTTCCTGATTATTGTTGACATCTATTACATTAAGAATGTCCATTATTTCATCGAAGATTTCAGTTTCGTTTATAAATTGATTATAGGTTTGTGATGTTATCACAAATCCGGGAGGTACTTTTATTCCTGCTTGGGTGAGTTCCCCTAAATTAGCACCTTTTCCACCGGCAATTGCCACATCGTCCTTATTTAACTCCTCAAAGAATTCGACATACTTCATGCTAGACACTTCTTTTTTAACTTTTCTTTAAATAATTTTATTTTTTATTTTTATAATCTTTATTTAACTAATTCAGCCCCTTTGTCCACTACAATCTTACATGGAACTGGGAACTTCATTGCAGCTCTTCGTAAAGCTTCTTTCGAGTCTTTAAAATTCTTTTTATTTGTTTTGATTGTTAAAACCTTTTGATTAGCTTTTACTAAAGCCACTGAACTTACAGCCTTTCCAAAAGCTTTCCGCATACCATCCTGCACTCGGTCTGCACCCGCACCGGTGGCCATGGGATTTTCCCTTACAATATGATGGGGGTATACTCTGATTTTAAGTTGGTAACCCATTCTACCGGATTTTCTCTGCATGTATCTGTTTGATGCTATCCTAGCTGCTTCAAGTGCATTATGTGATAGTTGGGCTGGCTCCTTAACTGCCAAGCTGACTGTTAAGGGGAATTCTCCTGAGAGATTTCCCATATCATATTGAACTATCCTTGAACCAGGAATTTTCCTTATATAATCTTTTCTAGTGTATGCTCTAACCATTTGAGATAGTCCTCCTTTAAGAAAAGTTTTTTAATTATAACTTAATAAACATTACCCTCGAATAGTTATTTCCCAAATCTTTTTATATTCTTTAATACTCCTATAATATCCGTTATTTTATACAAAAATCTTATATTCACACGAAAATACATCATACTACAAGGTGAACTTACATGAAAATTGCAGTAACTGGAAAAGGAGGGGTTGGAAAAACAACCCTTTCAGGTACATTGGCATTTATATTGTCACGAACTTATAAAGTATTCGCTATCGATGCAGACCCGGATATGAATCTGGCATCTAGCCTAGGAATACATACTAAAATCACCCCTATATCAAAAATGAGAGAACTTATTAAGGAAAGGACAGGCGCAGAACCGGGTTCATCCTTTGGAGAAGTTTTCAAGATGAATCCCAAGATATCTGACCTTCCAGAATCATTATCCATAAAATATGATTCAAATGATAATTTAAGACTCTTAGTGATGGGGACAGTGGAAAAAGGAGGGGAAGGATGTATATGTCCTGCATCAGTGCTTCTTAAGGCTCTTATGAGGAATCTTATACTTAAAAAAGATGAATTAGTGATATTAGATATGGAAGCCGGTATAGAGCATCTGGGAAGGCGAACCGCGGAAGCTGTGGATATTATGATTATTGTAGTGGAACCGGGGCTTAAATCATTAGAAACTGCTGATCGGATTAAGAAACTAGCAGCAGACATAGGAATTAAAAGAATAACATGTGTAATAAATAAGGTTTCAAATAAAAATGAAGAAGAATTTGTGGTTAAGAAGCTTGGAGAGATGGGATTGAATGTTATAGGTAGTATTCCTAGGGATGAACTTGTGGTGAAGGCTGATATGGAGGGGAAGCCTTTGATAGAATATTCTGAATCAGAGGCTTTGAAATCCATAGAAACAATTTCAAAAAATATTTTAATCCAGATAAGTGAACATTAAACATGAATGTTAAAGCTAGGATTACCTTCAAATATTCTAAAGAAAAAGAAGCTAAATTAAGTCTAAAATCATTAAAACCAGATAATTTAGGATTCATTGATTCATATCAATTTAATAATTGTTATATTTGTAATTTAAATAGTGATTCACTAAGAACCATCCTCGCTACCATTGATGACCTACTTTTTGGTGAGATGATGGTTGAAAAAATTATGACACTTAAAGAATAGGTGGGTTAAATAAAATGAGATTTACGCTTGAAGGAGAAATCATATTCAGTAAAAATGTAGAAAAAGCCCTAAAAGATATTGAAGATTTCATAAAACAGTCCAATCAGGAGTTATTCCTTAAAGGTGTTCCTGAAGATCAGGAAGAGGATGCTTCAAAGATAATAGAATGGAATCTAGAAGAAAATGCTTTGAAACTTAAAATTATATCAGGAAGACGTGGAAGGGCTCATGATGCGTTACTCCGTATGAAAAATCCTTTAACTAATCTTTTAGGTCAAAAATATCATATTGGTGTGCGTAAAATTCATGTAGATACTTATGAAATTATGTTACAACTCCCAAGAGAACCAGAATTAGATGCATCCACTGGATTAATCAAAGTAGGAGAAGTAGATTTATGGGCCACTCTTATAGATAGAATCATTGACATGCCCTATGTATCACATTCTGAAATTATAGAGAATAAATTAGTAATAAAATTTGAAAATTTAAATGAATCAGAATTAAGAAAACATGTTGTTGACAGAGTTTTAAAGTTCATAAAAGAATCATTGGAGTCCAGTTCAGCTGACCATAAATCAGAAGTGGATGTTACCCAACCATCTGACATACTCACCAAAAAAGTTACCAAGATCGAACCCGGTACCATCGTATCCACCAGTATTAAGCAAAAGTTTTTCTTTGAAGGTGATGCAACAGAGGAAGCTGTACGATTAGGTTGGGTTAAAAAATTCCCTGGTAAAGGTCAATGGTTCTATGGGCCGCAGCTTATTGCGTTGCAACGTGCCATAGAAGATATATTTTTGGAAAAGCTAGTTTATCAACTTGATTTTATGGAGTGTATGTGGCCGAAACTCATACCTATACCGGTTATGAATAAGATGCGTTACTTAGAAGGTCTTCCCGAAGGGATGTATTATTGTTCCGCCCCTAAGAGAGATCCGGAATTATTTGAAAAATTTAAACAGGAACTATTGATTAATAAAGAAGTTCCCATAGCTCTTTTGAAAGATGGGCTTAAAGATCCATCCTATGTTCTGGCACCAGCTCAGTGTGAGCCTTTTTATGAATTCTTCTCACATGAAGTTATAGATGAAGAGGAGCTTCCTATAAAATTCTTTGACCGCAGTGGTTGGACATATCGTTGGGAAGCAGGAGGAGCTAAGGGTTTGGATCGGGTGCATGAATTCCAAA
>PMWA01000027.1 GCA_003166335.1 Methanobacterium sp.
ATACCTTCCTTATCTTCAGGTCCTGGTCTCCCAGAGC
This sequence comes from Methanobacterium sp., assembly GCA_003166335.1. Lineage (GTDB taxonomy): Archaea > Methanobacteriota > Methanobacteria > Methanobacteriales > Methanobacteriaceae > Methanobacterium_A. Next base: position 38 of record PMWA01000027.1, read on the forward strand.
TTCTGTATGCTATAACATCATCGATTCTTAGAATCATTTCAGCTGCTTCAGCTGCTGATTGGATAGCCTGTTTTTTCACTCGGCGAGGTTCAATTACTCCACCTTTGTACATGTCCCTTACACCGCCTTTAAAGACGTCAAGTCCCATGTATAAAGATTTTTCATGAGCTGCTCTTAAATCAACTAGTGAGTCAATACTGTCCAGTCCAGCGTTTTCTGCTAAGGTTTTAGGGACTACTTCTAAAGCTTCGGCGAATGCAGCTACAGCTAACTGTTCTCTTCCACTTATAGTGTCAGCGTATTCTTTTAATCCTCTAGCTATAGCTATTTCAGCTGCTCCTCCACCAGCTACTACTTTACCATCTTCTACAGTTGCTGCTACAACTCCTATAGCGTCTTCAACTGCTCTCTCGATTTCGTCAACCACGTGTTCTGTGGAACCTCTAACTAGTAAGGTAACGGCTTTAGGATCTTTGCATTCTTCCACAAATATCATCTCGTCACCAGAGATTTTCCTTTCACGAACTACTCCAGCTTCTCCGAGATCGTCTAAGGTTAGGTCTTCAATGTTAGTGACCACGGTAGCTTGGGTGGCTTTGGAGAGTTTTTCCATATCAGATTTTTTAACTCTTCGAACAGCCATGATACCTGCTTTAGATAGGTAATGTTGTGCTAAGTCATCTATACCTTTCTGACAGAATAGTACGTTAGCTCCGGCATCTTCGATTTTGTCAACCATATCTTTGATCATGCGTTCTTCTTGTTCAATGAAAGCTTGCATTTGACTTGGGTCGGTGATTCGAATTTCAGCGTCTACTTCTGTTTCTTTTACTTCAATTGCACTGTTTAATAAGGCTATTTTAGCATCGTCAACTTTACTAGGCATTCCAGGGTGTACTCTTTCTTTGTCAATTATAACTCCCTGTACTAATGCTGAATCGTCGATGGTTGCACCGTCTTTTTTCTCGATTTTTATATGGTCTGAATCGATTTCTTTATCTTCTTCTACTTGTTTCACTGCAGTGACAACTAGTTTTGCTAATGGTTCCCTAGCTTTTTCGGTTCCTTTACCAGTCATAGCGGTCATTGCTACTTTCAGGAGAGTTTCACGGTCATCTGCATCGATTGATATAACATTTAAGATTTCTTGTGCTTTTTCAGCTGCTTGTCTGTATCCCATTGCAATAATGGTGGGGTGAATATCCTGATCTAGGAGTCCCTCAGCTTTTTTAAGTAATTCTCCTGCTATAATTACTGCTGTGGTAGTTCCGTCGCCTACTTCATCTTCCTGGGTTTTAGCTACTTCTACTAGCATTTTAGCTGCAGGATGTTCTATATCCATTTCTTTAAGGATGGTTACTCCATCATTAGTTACTACTATGTCACCTAGAGAGTCTACTAACATTTTATCCATACCTTTTGGACCGAGAGTTGTTCTAACGGTTTCTGCTAGAACTTTACCTGCTAATATGTTCATTCTTTGAGCGTCTCTTCCTAAAAATCTGTTAGTACCTTCTGGTAATATTAAAACTTGTTGGCCACCTTGGCCACCTAATTGAGCCACTATAAATCACCTCATATTTTTTTTATACACTATATTATCGATGGGTTAGAGGTTATATAAATACTTTGTGTATGAGTGATTAAATAAAATTAAATGAATATTGACTTTAATTTCGTATAAAGAGTCCCTCAGGCCTTTTCTCTTATTATATATGTGATTCTATAAATAAATTTCATTTCATAAAAAAAATTCATCACAAAGTCTTGCTCATTAATACTATTCATCATCCACAACCTAATTTTGTACTTTTATTTATGGTCTTCATCAATACAAACACGAAAACTATTTAAATAAAAAAGTATTTTTAAAGTGGAAAATTTCTATAATTTTCATCATAATGATTCTATATCAAATCAATAATTTTTTAAGTTTCGTAGGATATGATAATTTATAATCAATTTTTCTGTCAATTTTATCATAACCTTTAACATATGATTTCACTCGGGCATCAAACTGAATAATATCCCCATTTTTCATATGTAACTTCTGGAAACCTTTAGTTAAATTAAACCAAAGATGACCGGTTATAACTTTACCCTCATTATTTTTAATGTCTTTTAATAAAACAGTTCTTTGACCAGACCATCCATTTTTACCCCCATACCTCTCAAAAGTACCTATAAAAGTATCTCTAACCTCACCATTAATACCTAATTCCTTTCTATCTATGCTACGTGAATCACAAACATAAGTAACTCCTCGTTTTTCCGCTTTCACTAATTTCGTTTTAGTTAATCTTATCAAAAAAAATTCACCTTCAAATTTTCATTCACTTAAATTTAATTAGATTTTTTTTATTTGCTATCATACCAAATTTAAAGGTAAAAAGGGAATGTAACTATCAAAAAAAAATTTATCCCATATTTGGGATTATTGGACCCGTAGTGTATATTCTGGCAGTTTTCATTGGTGGTGCTTTAAGACATGATTACAGTCCTCTTTACAATTCTATAAGCGAACTTAGCATGGCAAACGCTCCAAATAAGATGATTTTCGCTTTAGGAGCTTATCAATATTCTAGCATTAACAGTAAAAAATATAATGCTGCCACAATTATGCTGATTATTATAGGAGTTTTAGGTTTATTGGTTCTGATTTTTACATAAAATCGAGAAAAAATAAATCTTCCTCCAAATATTTGAATAGATTATTACCCCTAAGACTTTTTTTTATGGAGCTATCTCTTCTGTTTCTAATTCCGTTGGTTTTAAATCTGTTTCAGTGTTGGTTTTGAGTACTTCATGTTCATGTATATATTTTTCTCCTCGGAGTGCTGATAGTATAGCGGCTATAATGCAGAATATTGCTCCAATATAAAATGAAGTTCGCAATGATGGTAGAAACGCGTTTGCAAGGGTTGATGGGAACCANNTAACCTAGGAAAGCTGAAAATAAAGCTCCAGTGGGTGGAATACTACTTAATATGGGAGCTAATTTAACAGCGCCTATACTAGCTAGAGAAGTGGTCATAGCTTCGGGGAATCTTTGAGTAATTCCCACAATGACTATGGTGAAGAATATGGCCATACTCGCTGTAAAGGCGGTGTTCATTATGGTGAACATCATACCCGAGGCTACACCCCTATCCTGTGGTGGGACTGAGTTCATTATGGAAGCACTGTTAGGTGAACCGAACATTCCACCTCCAACTCCCATCATAAACAAGACTAAACCAAATTCAATGTAAGTGAAATTATAAGGAAGCGCCGCTAATAATATGAAAGCTAATGCACAAAGAACCATTCCCATGGTAGCTATCCAGCGTGGTCCATACTTATCCGATAATATACCAGAAATAGGTCCCATAATAATTATTCCACCTGTAAGTGGTAACATGTAAATCCCCGCCCAGAAAGGGGTGGAACTGTAACTATATCCATGAAGGGGTAACCATATACCCTGCAATAGTAATATGAGCATGAACATCATACCACCCCGGCTTAAAGCACTTAATAAGCCAGTTAAATTAGCATAAGTAAACATTCTAATTTTAAATAAATCTAAACGGAACATGGGTGATTCAACCCGATTTTCAATAAATGGGAACAGAATCAGTAAAATTAATCCTAGTATCATAGAGGTTATAACCCAAGGATTGTTCCATCCCATAGGATTACTTCCGTAAGGCATTAATCCATAAGTTACTCCAACAAGTAGGAGGGTGATGCCTAAAACAAATATAAGATTTCCCCAAATATCAATTTTAGTTTTCACAGATTTAATAGATAATTCTTTCAGTTTATAATAGGACCATACGGTTCCGAAGAGTCCGAATGGTATACTAACTAGGAATACGTATCTCCAGTCAAATACTGCTAGTACACCTCCTAAGATTAAGCCTAAGAATTGTCCTGACATTAATGCAACCATATTTATACCTAAAGCTTTTCCCCGTTCATTAGCGGGGAACGCATCGGTAAGTATAGCTGCACTATTCGCCATGAATAATGCAGTACCTACAGCTTGGAGTATCCTGAAAATTATAATTTCTAATGCACCCGCATCACCAGTGGAAGGCGTCAAGTAGAGTAGAACTGATCCTAATGTGAATATTAGGAAGCCCAGCCGGAACATTTTTACTCTTCCATACATATCGGAAATCCGGCCGAAACTTAACAGTAGCGTAGCAGTAACTAATCCATAACCCATTAATATCCATAAGAGATATTGAAATGAATTCAATGGATTAATATGAATACCGTTAAAAATAGCGGGAAGGGAAATTAGAACGATACTCATGTTTATCATTCCCATTAAAGAGGATATGACAACATTTGACATGGCTATCCATTTATACTCCAAAATCATCACCATCATCATTATTAACGAAAATATTATTTTGATTCAAATATATCACCAATTTTATCATTATAAATATCCTAAAAAAAATTTGAGGATAACAAAAAAAATTTCAACATTTATTTTTATGGTACCACTATAACTGGAACTTTAGATTCTCTTACCACTCTTTCAGTGACACTTCCTAATACTAATCTATCCAATGTACTATGCTTACCAGAGGCTCCCATAACCACTAAATCAACATTTTCTTCATCAATTGATTTAAGAAGCTCAATATAAGCTTTACCTTCCTTAATTAAATATTCTAAATGAATATTATTACACTTACCTTTACACTGATTCTCTTTTAACTCATTCATAATATCTTTAATCATCATTTTACTTTCTTCCCTCACTTCAAGATAATAATTATCATCAGGCGTAGGTAAAGTAGCAATAGGTAAAACCGGGAGTTTAGGATAGTAAGGTTCCACAACAAATAAAACCGTAATATCGACGTTACTAACATCTGCAATATTTATAGCATGTTCAGCTGCTCTTTTAGAATTCTCTGACCCATCAACAGGTAATAAAATCTTCCTATACATTAAAATTTCACCTTGAATTCATCACTTATTTTCATATCCTAATAATTTAAGGGAATAATCTCTCATTATAATCAGCTTTTACTATTGTAAAATCCTTTTTCTCATCTCCTCGTATCATTTTGCCAAAAAGATAAAATCTTTGTATTTTAAGTTTGTCATTCATAATTCTCCTACAATTCATATAATTATGTAATTATTATGAATCACAAATACATTTAAATTTAATTAAAATAATCGAATCTAATTTATATTGAATTCTATTATGAATCATAAATAAATTGAAAAGATAATCCCCACAATAAAACATAATGGTAAAATGTAATCCAGAGTCACTTTAAGGGTTAAAAGTTCTCCAATTCATAATTTGATAATAAAAAAATTTAATAGAGTAAAATAAACATATTAAATAGGACATAAATAAATATAATACTGGTAGTAGGTGGATTTTTTAATGAAAGTTGAAGTTAAATATTGTCCAAATTGTGGATCTAAAAATATAAAATGGGTTAATCCAGTAATGTGGTCATTATGGATATGTTACGACTGCGGATATGAAGGGCCAATAATAATAGACGATAGATCATTAGCAGAAGAAATCAGAAAAAATTATCTAAAAGCAGAAAATCAAAATGAAGAATCCGAATAAAAAAAAATGTATTTATATTAAAAAAAATTTTTTTTTGATATTTAATATTCTATAAATATTTTCTCCAGCCAATCAAAAATCACGGCTAACATTAAACTTGAATTAGCCACCTGACAATGAGCATCCGCACCCTCTTCCTCATTAAATATATGAATATCCTTTGGCCCAGATACTTTATCATAAAACAATTTGGCCTGATTCATCGCCTCATCACCCTCACCACTGCCAATTAATGTTAAAGTGGGACAGGTGATTTAATCCACCAAATCTACAATATTAAACTCTTTCATACGTTCTCTAACTTCTTTGAAGTTTTTAAACCCATATCGCCTCTCCATTGTCTCAACAGTCCATTGGGCTTTAGGATATACTTTAAACATCTCCTCATAATCCTTCACATCTATAGCCTCTAACTCATCAATACCGGGGAAAGCACTGAAATAAGTATAAATATCAATTATAGGTGTGTCAATTATACAGGCTTTAATTCTTTTCTCAAAAATAACGCTCGACTAACAAAATAACCACCCAAACTTAATCCTAACAAAGCTAAACGATCACCATCAACATCATTACGTGAAAGAACATAATCAACCACAGCATTCACCGGTTTTTCATAATCTGGCCTGAAATGCTTCTCCGGGTAAAGATGGCTAGGACCCGCTTGCCCCGGTCCTTCAAATATTAAAGCATTATAACCACGTTCAGTAACATTCAAACCTAAAAAGTAAAGTTCCTCAGCAGTACAGTCAAAACCGGTCATCAAAATCAAGGTAGGCTTTGGCTCACCATCATCATTATGTGCTGATAAAAAATAACCGATCAAATTCATATCCTCAAAGGAATCTCTAAAATTTCGAAAGAAGTGGAAGATAATTCACCAGCTTCCTGAAGACAATATCTACTCTTGACCAATTCATCCGCCGATCAGGTGTTGAAAAGAAACCATAATACTCCGCGGAACGATAATACATAGACGCTCTTAAAAATGCTTCCTAGCACTAACCCTTTGACCCTTACCTAAATAATCCACGGCCTCAGATTCAACTAAGGCTGCGGTATCATGCCATTCCTTAACCCAACTAACTAGATCACCATCCTTTATCCGCTTAGCAGTACTCAAACATTCACCAATGGATGCACCATTATTATAATGGCCACCAATAACTCTTAAAAACTGGAAGTCAAATTCCTCATAATCAAAAGATTAAACCGAACACTAGATCGTTTCACTTCACTCATAAAAATCTACATCTCCAGACACCTTTTTATTTAAAAAAAAACTTAGATAAACCTTTTTTCACTATAATTTTTCCCAATATTAAACTAAAAAAAAAGGAAACAGTTTAAGTTATGATTTTTTTTATTTTATTAATTAAAAAAAAAGGACAATCTACTTTCAAAAGAAGTTCTGGGAGAATAAATGTTATCAGAATGAATCTATTTACAAAATTCGAAAAATAATCTGTATATATATTACTTCTAAACTAAATTTTAAAGCATAATCGGGGTTTAGCCTTTGTTCTTGGTCAATCATTTTTTTTCATATGTTGATAAATTATATATAACAATCCTAATATTACAATAACTACTCCTGCTACTCGAATAAGTGTATTCCAATCCAATTAAATCCCTCTTTAATAAATATTTAGTTCCAATTCACGAAATGTATCGTTATAAATATTATAATAAATGAGTTTGGATATTTAGCTCATGAGCCACTCATTTTTTATATGGTGTTATTTGTAACTGATATAATTATCCCTCTTAAACTAATAATATTCTTAGAAACTGATTTTGATAGATTAAAAATTTGTAAACAGACGGATAATTTCTTAATATTAAATAAAAAAACATACAGTATAATGAAATATTTTCATTTAAATATTAAATTATCCACTGCTGATAACACTTCATTCATACGTGTTTTTTTGGTTTCAGGAGTATTATATGCGTAAGATTCATATATAATGGCTGGTGTTCCATTCTCTATAATAGGGATAGTTACATAAGAAGTACTAGTAGGGTTTGGTGGATCATATGATACTAACCCGGGAACCATAGTTATTATTTGATTCATTAATTCAGTGCTTTCTTTATCAGGTGTCGGTACATTAAGGAACCATCTTACAGCATAACCATCATTAGCCCCATAATTAACGTGGATATCTACTATCAACATGTAACTATCATTTACAATATCGGGCACTACAAATTGATTAGCCAGTAATTGCCCATTCATACGTCCTGTATCAAAAACAAAAAGATCCTGAGTTACATTCACCCTGTAAATATAATAACAATATTTTAAGGATTCATTATTGTTTTCAATTGATTCCATCGCCATATTATGAACAACGTACTCTAAGGGATGCACACCCACAATAATCGCTATCTTCACTGGAGAGCGGTCATTACCGTATGGACCCATCTTTACCACGTCACCATAATCAGTGCTACCTAACAATTGATTAGGTGGAACTAATCTTTTAATATTCATTTTTGATCAATTGGACATTTTTTTATCTCTAAATAACTCTTTAATTTATTACTAAAATAACATTATTGAGAATTAATAACAAAATTGATGAACTATTCTTAATCATTAAATACTAAAGATTTATTGTCCATGAAGTCAAAAAATAATCTTACATAGGAATGAACTTGATTTTAGATGGGTTATCCTAATCTATGAAAAATGTGAAGGATCCCCTTAGAATTATAATCTTATTTTATGTATACCTTCGATTTAAATGTGAGGTTATATTATTATGTTATATGGAATTGTAGATATTGGTTCAAACACAGTTAAATTAAATGTTTATCGTTACAAAGACAATGATATAAGTGTTGTATTTTCAAAAAAAGAAAATTTAGGTTTAATATTTTATATAAAAAATGGAAAATTAACTAACAAAGGTATTGAAAAACTAGTAAATGTTCTTAAAAATATGAAAAATGATTTAGACTATTCAAAAATAGAAAATTACAGCTTCTTTTCAACAGCTGCATTGAGAAATATTGAAAACACTGCTCATGTTACTCAAATAATTAAAGATAAAGTAAATATAGAAATTGATGTATTATCTGGTGAGGAAGAAGGAAAATTAAGCTTTATTGGATCTATCTCTACCATCAAAAAGGATAATGGGATTTTAATTGATGTAGGTGGGGGTAGTGTTGAAATTGTACTATTTAAGAATAAAAAAATCAAAGCAGGATATAGTATCCCTATTGGTTCTTTAAAAATATATAATGAGTATGTTTCTGATATGATACCAGATGAAAAAGAGTGTAATTTGATTAAAGAAAGAATATACTCTGAATTAGAGAGAATAGATTTCAATAATGATGAAAAAATTCTTTTTATGTGTGGTGTAGGGGGAGGTATTCGAACAATTGAAAAAATATTAGTGGATTTAAATTTACAGAAGAAGAAAGCTGACTTAATAAATGTTAAATTATTAGAACAGCTAGAAACCGAATTAAATCATAATAATAAAGATACTTATTGCAAAATATTACATGTTAAACCATCACGAATTCATACTTTAGTCCCTACTTTATTAATAGTGGAATCAATTACTTCTTATTTTGGATGTGAAGAGTTACAAATTAGTAAATTTAGTGTTAGAGAAGGCTATTTATACAAAAAAATGTTAAATAGGTACCAAAATGTCTAACGGGGATTATAGTTATACCCAAAACCGTGAATTATCCTGGTTAAAATTTAATGATCGCGTTTTAGAAGAAGCAGAAGATACTAATGTTCCTTTATTGGAACGATTAAAATTCATATCTATTTTTACAAGTAATTTAGATGAATTTTATAGGGTTAGATGTGGTAGTTTATATGATTTATCGCTTATTGATAATGATTATGTTGATAATAAAACTGGTTTAAGTGCACAGGATCAGTTATATGCTATCTTTGATCGGACTAAATTCTTATATAAACGTAGAGATGATGTATTTAAATCATTAAATCATCTTTTAAAAGAGAATGATATATTTGATTTAGATTTAGATGATTTAACTAAAAAGGAAACTAAATTTATTAATAAATACTTCTTTGATAGTATTTATCCACTTTTATCTCCTCAAGTTATAGATGTTCATCATCCTTTTCCTCATTTATTAAATAAATCATTAAATATTATGCTAATTTTAAAAAATAAATACGATGAAATATTATTTGGACTTATTCCAGTTCCTTCATCTTTACCTAAGATTATTTATTCTCCAAAGCATGGAATGCGTTTCATTTTATTAGAAAAAATAATTTATGAATATGCTAATGAAGTCTTCTCTAATTATAAAGTAGAATTTAAAACAGTAGTTTCTGTTACTAGAAATGCAGATATTGTTTTATCTGATTCTCAAATTGATGAAGATGAGGATTATAGGGGATACATGAAAAAAGTTTTAAAGAAAAGAACTCGTTTAGCACCAATCAGATTAGAATTCTATAAATATTCTGACTTAATATTAACAGAATTTTTAATTGATCAGTTGAATATTGAAAAAAATCAAGTACAAATCTCTAACACTCCTTTAGAGATGAGTTATGTATTTGAATTATATGATCATATTAAAGATGTAAATGAATTAATCTTTCATAAATTATCATTTAATCCCTATTATCCTAAAATACCTAAAACTGTGAAAGAAGGAAAAATTATACCTCAATTAAAAAATAAGGATTTTTTACTTTATTATCCATTTGATTCTATAGAACCTTTTTTAAGATTATTAAAAGATGCAGCTAATGATGAAAATGTGATATCAATCAAAATTGCTATTTATAGATTAGCTAGGTCATCTTCTATAATAAAATATTTATTAGAAGCACTTGAAAACGGGAAAGATGTAACTGTTTTAATTGAACTTAGAGCTAGATTTGATGAAGCAAGAAATATTCATTATGCTGGCTTATTAGAAGAAGCAGGTTGCAGTATTTTATATGGTTTTGAAGAGTATAAAGTGCATTCAAAAGTTTGTTTAATTACCCGGAAAGAAAGGAATAATATTCGATATATAACTCAAATAGGTACTGGTAATTATAATGAAAGAACTGTTAAATTATACACTGATTTAAGTTTTATTACAACCAACCCAATTATTGGAGAAGATGCAATGTTATTTTTTAAAAACATGGCAATTTCTAATTTAAATGGTGAATATCAACAGTTATTAGTTTCACCTTTTGGATTTAAATCTAAATTAATCGAAAAAATCAATATAGAAATGGATAATGCCCGGAATAATCGTCCTAGTAGTATTATGATGAAAATGAATTCTTTAACAGATATAGAATTAATTGACATGTTAAGTGAAGCATCAAATGCTGGTGTAAAAATTAAATTAATAGTTAGAGGTATTTGTTGTTTAATTCCAGGATTACCGGGTAAGACTGAAAATATTGAAGTCGTTAGTATTGTAGGTAGGTTCTTAGAACATGCAAGGATTTATTGTTTTGGATCTGGAGAAGATGTTTCAATATATATTAGTAGTGCTGATTTAATGACTCGAAATACTGAAAAAAGAGTTGAAGTTGCATCCCCTATTGTAAATCCCATTTTAAAGAAAAAAATTTTGAGTATGTTAAATATTATGCTTAATGACAATGTTAAAGCTAGGAAAATTAATGATAAAGGAGATTATGAGAAAGTTATTAGAGGGGTTGATTTAATTGATTCTCAAAAGTATTTCATGTATGATGATTTCTCAGTAATTGAAGAAGAAGAAAATGAGAAAGAATCATTTTTCTCTAAACTAAAAAATTATTTTATAAAATAAAAATAGAATTAATATATCATTTCAAGGATTCTCTTTTTTTAGTCAACCTCAATTCCGCTGCTTTAACTTTATCCAGGAAATCCTGATCTTCCATGTCACGGGAGACTTCTTTTAAAAGTATGGGGACATCCAATTTTGAGGGCATACTTTAACGCAATTCCCACAACCATTACATAATCCTGCATATGATTGATTACCGCTGGAAGCACCGCCTAAAACAGTTAAATATAGATAATCTGGAGCAAAATTACCTTTAAACATATGTTTCTGGTTGTATAAGGTGAAACATTGAGGTATATCCACTCCACTAGGACAAGGCATGCAATAACCACCCCCCGTACACTCAACCTTCAAATGTTCCTCGTAAACCTTTTTAACTTCATTATAAAGTTTCATTTCATCATCGGGGATCGAATTAGGATAAGTCTTATTTGCCACTTTAATATTCATTTTCACCTGTTCCAATTCCCCCATACCTGAAAGTACACAGGTAACGTCGGGATGGTTTAAAACCCATCTTAAAGCCCATTCAGCTGGAGTTCTTTTAACTTTAGATTTACTCCAAATCTCCAATGCCTCCTCAGGCGCTTCTGCAAGGATTCCGCCCTTCAAAGGTCCCATAACTAATACAGTAATCCCCTGGGAGGCTGCATATTCCAATCCTATCTTACCTGCTTGACTATTCTCATCTAAGAAATTAAATTGAATGAGACAAACATCCCAAGTGTAAGCATCCACTATTTTCTTAAAAGCCATTGTACTATCATGAAATGAAAACCCAATATGTTTTATTTTACCCTCTTCCTTGGCGGATTCTAAATAGTCTAGAATTCCTAATTCTTTAAGCCTGAAAAAACTGCCCTCATTTAGGTTATGAAGGAGATAATAATCAATACAGTCTGTCTGGAGTTTTTCAAATTGCAATTTAAGATATTTCTCCATATCTTCATATTCTGTAATAGCCCAAGCAGGTGCTTTAGTGCAGAGTTTCACTTTATCCCGATAACCATCTTTAATTATTTCACCCAGAAATGATTCACTATTTCCTTCATGATATAGAAGAGCTGTATCTATAAAGTTCACTCCATGATCAATCGCATAATATATCAGTTCTTTTGCCATTTTTTTATCAATACGCCCATTTAGTTTGGGAAGCCTCATGGCACCGAATCCCAAAGCGGAAATTTCAGTACCATCATTAGTTTTTCTCATTTGCATAAAAATTATCCTCCATTTTAAAATATACTAAAAAGTTACAATTTATCTAATTCAATTTAAGAGTTGAAATATCCTTTTCTCCTGAGAAAGATGTTTTTTTTTAAGTCAGTATCAATGATAGGCCGAATACTATTGAAATTGTTATAAATATGGGAGGTAAAATTTTCTCAAAAACCTTTCGATCAATTCTAGCAAATAATCTAGGTCCAATAAATGCACCTACAACCGCCCCACTTCCAAGAAGAAGTGTCAAAGTCAAGTCAAACCTTCCCAAAAAAAGGTAACCAGCGACACCAGCTATGGAGTTAAAAACGAGTACAAATACTGTGGTACCCACTACTATCACTGCAGGTAAACCTAAACTGTACAAGCCTGCCGTTACAGGTGGTGTTCCACTTAATCCGAAAACACCGGCTAGTATTCCAGATAAGAATCCAAAAAAGGATGCTAAAATTCTCCTAGATCCTGTAAGTCTTAATGTTTCTTGATCTTCCATTTTATCATTTTCCTGTTTTTTACGTCCCTGTAATACTCTTCTTATCATTGGAATAATCATAATCAATAAAAGAACACCTAGAGCCTTCTTTAAAACGTTAGCGGGGATTAAATTTCCAATGTAGGCTCCTATTAATGTGCCTATTATTCCACCGACTCCTAAAATCAAACCTGTGCGAACATCTACATTTCCCAGGCGATGGTGACCATAAGCACCTACCGCTGTAGTAGGTAAAACCGTTGCTAATGACGTGGCTACAGCCACTTGAGGAGTTACACCAAATAAAAGAGTTAAAACAGGTACATATAATGCTCCGCCACCACCACCCAGGGTAGTTACTAAGAGACCTATAAGAAATCCGACTAACGGAAGAAATATGAGATAAATATCAAACATTCAAAATACTCCTTAAATTATGATAAATCTTTTTTTTGGTGCTAATTTTTTTTGTAAGGTTGTATAAATTGTGACATAATTAAACCTAAAAATAATAGTATGACTATTAAATAAAACGAGTTTAACAAACCACCCAATAATTTTTCAACAGTTAAAGCATTAGAAACCCCCATTAATAATATAAGTCCAAATATAGCAGTACCCACGGAAGTGTTAAGATTACTATTAGTACTCCTAATCGCGGAAGCATCAGGTTGCTTATCATGACTAATCTGAGAGAAAGCAAGATTAGAACCATGCGGAGCAATAATTCCCACACCCAATCCAATCAATGATATACCTAATACTATCTGTAAAAAACTAGGATGCAAACTAAAAACACTAATCGAGTAAACACTTCCAATTAAACAAACTATAAAACCCAAGGATATAATGTAACGTGGTTGAAATCTCACCGAAACTTCACCTGCGGTGAAGGTTACTAAAAACATGGGAATAGCCATCGCTACAAATATATAACCTGTTAATAAAGCACTATACCCTAAAACAGTTTGTACAAAAACTGGTATTACAAAACGAACACCACTAATAACCGATCCATACAAAAATAGGAAAATATTACCTAAAATAAATGATCTAATTTTAAAAACTCTAATATCAACCAATGGATGATTATTATTCTTAATCCTACTCTTCTGATTAAAATAGAATACTATTAAAAGTATAACACCCGTTAATAATACATAAGGACTGATAAACCAGGTGACGGGGTTGTTAAGTAATATTAAACCATAAACTAATAAAAATATACCTAAAGCGGAGTTAATGCCACCAACTATATTAATATCTGACCAGTGCATGGTTGCTGGAAATGAGGGTATAGACCTAGAAAATACTAATATTAAGAGTATTATAATGAATTCTAATCCGAATGCATACCTCCAACTGTAATACGTGGTTAAAAATCCACCAATAAATGGACCCACCACTAGAGCAGCAGACGCTATCGAGGCGCCTAAACCCAAAGCAGTAGCTCTTCTTTTACCAGAATAACTGCCAATTATTATAGAATACATACTCACCCACATTAATGCTCCGCCAATACCCTCCAATATAGACCATCCCAATAAGAGCATATTACTATTCAAGCTTAATGCAGCAATAAGATTACCAACACCAAAAATAAAAGCCCCTATAAGAAACGTTCTCTTCCTACCTAAAACCTTTTGCAATTCACCGCTGAGAAGAGTTAAACTCGCCAAAACCAACGCATAAATAACGATAATACTTTGAATAGTAACAAAAGTAGTATGCAAATCATGAACCAAAGCAGTAATCGCTACATTCAAAAAACTAATATCAATACCAATAATAAAAGCAGCTAAAGTAACAATAATTAAAGGAAACCAACCCACATCACCATTAACATTAATATCACTCATTCATTTAACCCCTGAATCTTTAAAACAACATTTTTAATAATTTCAATACTCATACTAAGCTTTTCAACCTCTTTAAAGTTCAATGGAGATAATAATTGATTCATATGCTCTCCAACAGGTTTTCGGGATTCTTTTATGAAATTCCGCCCTTCAGGAGTCAGTGCAATCTTGATTATTCTGCGGTCTTTTTCATCATGCACTCGTTCTATGAATCCTGCTTTAACCAGTTCATCGATTCTAGATGTCATTTGAGACTTAGATACTCTCAATTTCTTCCCAAGTACTGATATTGATGGATTATCATATTGTTCAATCAGTATTAACCAGAAAAATGTTTTTAAAAATTTTCTTTCACCTAAATGCATTAATTCTCTATTAAAAAGCCTAATATAAATTAAAGTATCTTCCATCATCTCTTCTAACAGTTCATCCGTCTGTTTTTCTCCCATAACAATAACCACCCCAAAATTTTTTATTTTAATGTAAAAATTATAATTAATATAATAGTTCACTTTTATAAACTATATAGTAAAATGAACTATTTGATATTTAAAACTTTTGATCTTTTTTAGCACATCCCATGAGACTTAAAAAAAAATTATTCTATATACCTGTATATACTAAAGAATATTATAATGAAAACAGATACTCCTAGTCGTACTGCTCAATATATGGCATTGTTTAGAGCAATTGAAACAGTAAGGCCAAGTCAAAAAAGATTATTTAATGATCCATATTCAATGATCTTTCTTGATAATACATTTAAATTAGCAGTGAAAATCTCGTCAATTCCATTTTTTAGGAAGGCTTATTTTAAAGATAATTCAAAATAACGCACCCGGCGCTTTATCCTCAGGCATAGCAAGAACAAAATATATAGACGACTTACTAGAACAAACTATCTCAGACGGAGTAGAACAAGTAATAATTTTAGGGGCTGGTTTCGACACAAGAGCTTTACGACTTAATTTCCTTGAAAATATCTCACTTATCGAAATTGACCATCCAGACACCTCAAATATTAAAATAGAAAAACTTAAAAATACAATAGGTCATTTACCTTCAAATGTTAAGTATTATCAATTAGACTTCAAAAAACAAAGTTTAACCGATTTAGCTAATGAATACAATCTTAATCTGGATATACCAACAACTTTTATTTGGGAAGGTGTAACCAACTATTTAAATCAAGAAGCAGTCGATAAAACATTCGAATTTATCCAAAAATTCTCAGATAAAACATATATTATTTTTACTTATATCGATAAGCAAGTTCTTGATAATCCTCAGGCTTTTCAAGGAACTGAACAGTTATTTAAAAACCTTAAAAAAAGTGAAGAACCGTATACATTTGGTATTCAACCAGATATGCTTCCAGAATACCTAAAAAAATTTGATATAACACTCATAGAGAATAAGAGTGCTGATGAATACCGTAATAAATACATTCCCGAAAGAACCAACATCATAAAAGGTTATGAATTTTACAGAGTAGCCTTCGCAAAACGGGTAAATCAAGAAAAAATTTTTGAAAGTATAATTAAATTTATAATATCTTTTTAATAATAATACAAAGACAAAAAACCACCCTTAGCTAATAACTAAAATACTATTTCTAATCTTCTTTTAAGTTATAAATAAATATGTCTTCTATCTGTACTTTAAAAAATCTGGCTAGTTTAAAGGCCAAAGCTAACGAAGGATCGTATTTATCCTTTTCAATAGCAATAATAGTCTGTCTAGTTATTCCTAATTTATTTGCAAGTTTTTCCTGTGTTAAATCGTTCATGGCTCTATAGACTTTGAGTTTATTTTTCATGAGTTCCTCAACTTAAAATTTTTTTTACTTACCCATATTTTCTTTTGTTATATGTGTAGAAAACTGCATAAATTATAATTATAACAACCCCTGAAATATTCAGAGTGATTCCTACAGGTGCGTACTGAGGATAATGATAACTAAGAGTATCTAATACAATTCCCAAATATATTGTCATTATTGTAAAAACGAATAAAGTTTGACGAGAAGCTTTTTCACTTATATAATACGCTCTTTCATCTTTAACTTTAAATTCTTTTCTAATTTTCCGTTTGAATGGATAAGAAATAATAAAACTCAAAGTAACACCAAAAATAACAGCTAAAATGTTCCCATTTATAATTCCCCATATAATTAATATTACAACTGGTATTAAAATTATTATACGAATTATTTTAAGATACTTAAAAAGTGAATTCTTATCTTTTTTATCATCACTCATTCCATTTTCTTCATTATTCAACTTAACCACCAAGCATACATCCTTTTTTTATTGAAAAACTATTTTCATGTTAAACAACTAATACATAATGTTATATAAGCTTTACTATATGTCAATACCTAATTACTTTAACCTAAAAAAATTAGAAAAACCTAAACAAAGCAAACAAAAAATTACTTAAAATTAAAAAACAATGGGTAATATTAATAAATCAAACCTAATTAAAGCAATTGAAGTGCATGTCTAACTTTAATTGTTTAAATTTTAGATACTTAATTCAAAAAATGAATGATTTTAAAGGTTCAAATTACTTAATTTCCTCCCGAAATTATGTTCAGATAGGATTAAATAGGTTTTCATAAAAAATAATAATAAATAAAAAAAATAAGTAATTATAACTAATTCCTTATGTTAGAGTGTTTAACAGATCTAACTTTAATTATTTCTTCCTGAAATCAAGATGGAAATTATTATTAAAATAGGATTTAATTACCAGATGCAAATAATTTGGAGGTGTTAATTTGAATGATGATGAAATATACAATCATCCAAGGATAGATGATGTTGATAAAAAAATTATTGGTTTAATAGATGATTGTTTTGATTCTCTCTTAAATAAAGGTGAACTTGATTCTAAACAATTGAAAAGCGTAGCAAAATACCTTCACATAGTAAATACTGAATTTATTACGCCTAATCGTATTCGCAATGAATTTGCTTGGTATTCATATTTTTTAACTTATCTCAATAAAAACAATCCCTATGATAAAAATAAGGTATTTGAATGGTGGGTTAAAATTAAAAAGTCCGGATTGTTAACCCTGTATTTATAAATTTTTTCTTTGAATATTAAAGGAGAAAAAAATAAATCATTGCTGCTTAATGCTGAAGAAAAAATTAAATTTCAATCCTTATTTATCGAATCTATTAACCGGATGGAAAAATATACTGATTCAATAGAGCTTCTTCGATCTTGTGCGTTTGCTCTGCAAAACCTTATTAATGAATCACATGACAAAGAAAGTGATATACCTACATGGATACGTGATTAGAATCCAAAATGAATATTCCTAATCCTAAAATATAATTTTTATTTATCTCCATAAATAGGCTTGATTCTAACTAACTACGATAAACCGCTTGATTTATAGCTTGTCATTTATAAACCAGTTTAAAGATGCTATTTTAAACTGGCTATGATTAGTATTGATAAAAAAACTCTCGCTTGGAAAAGTAATTTTAATCTAATTCTAACTATTAGTTTATTAGATTCATCATTAAAATGATTTATATGATTATTTATTCTATAGAAAATAAATTTTTTATTTTGATGATTTAACAAATAAATAAATTATCACTATCAAAAAATATCCTAATGTACTTAGTCTGGGACTGATGAAAGCAATACCTATTGATAATAATGCTGCTAAAGACACGGATAAATTTCTATATTCTAAAATTTTGATGGTTCGATGTGTAATATCCTTTCTGAGTAAGTATTTATTTTTCACCACTCGGGCCCAGTTTATATATAATAGCAGGCCAGATATGAATAAAATTAGGTTAAAGATTATAACAGCAGTTATTGTGTCACCATATCCACTTAGAACAGCTGTTGAGAATGGTACGAGGCAAATAAAAGCTAGGAATAATGTGTTTATCCACCAAATTCTTTGATCTATGTATTCAATGTTTCTAAACTGTCTATGATGATTATTTAATAGAATAGCTAAAACGAAAAAAGCTAGAAAATAACCAACAAACTTGGGCATAAAGTACCTAAAAAACTCAATACTGATGCATTAGAATCTGTTACTATGGGAACTGACAAATCCAGCACCAGAAGAGTCATTGCTATGGCAAAAACCGCATCAACAAAATTTTCAAGACGACCTTTGTCCCTAATCTCCAATTGTATTCTAGAATTTGTAGTTTCATTTCCAATATCAATATTTTTTTTAGGATCATCAGTCATCATATAACACCTAATCAAATTTAACGGATATTAATAATTCTACCGTATTTTTTTTTTCCAATCTATAAAAAAAAACGATTTGTTTTATAAATATATTAAAATTATTATATTAATTTACTGGATATCAAATGGGTTAATGGATGGAAATATAATGACAGATAGGAAAAGAAGGATAATAAACTCCACTTTTTTGAAGGTTTTTTTTAAAATAAATAAATCAGAGATAATGCCAAGTACGTTAAAAGCTGGATGAATGAAGTAAAAACTATATTTCTTAGTCAAACTAAACGAAAACTTTTGTTCATATAATGTTGTAAATCCAGTTTAATCTGTAAATAATTATTAAATAGACCTATTTTATAATAAATTCACCATCTAACACTGTACCTGCATCACTAATTAATTTAAAAATATAAATATTATCATCACTTTTCATAACATTAATTATAAGTCGTCCTGGACGTCCCATTACATCTCTTTGTTCAGATTTTATTTCGACTAAATTGTTATTTTTCTTAATAATACCATTTATAACCAGATAAACCCCTAAAGGACCTTGTGCTGAACCAGTTACAGGATCTTAGTTTCTTTCGAAGAAATGTAAATCCTTTTATTCGATATTTATCTCCAATAGTTTCTAGTTTGTCATACTCACAACTAACCTTCTTTAAATGGATAAACTTTTTAAAACAACGTAAACATATTCCACTTTAATTTATTGTAATTGAACCGGTTTTAAATATGAAATTAAAAAAAAAATAATGCAGCAAACCTTTTCCATACTTTATAAAAAGATTTGAATACAGTTATAACTGCTTTAAGCTCACTAAACGCTTTTTTCATCCTCTTTTTTTTATGAAATTCCTTATTTTAAAATTGCTTCTCTAAATAGAGCAAATATGACAACAAGGTATCCAAGTGCTCTGATTAAAATTATTGAAATATTGTTTGAACTGGTAGCTCCCAAAAGTATTTCTAGCCATGAAATGGCGAAGAGTCCGAAACCAAGGGCAACATATAGTGCTAATGTATATTTTTTAAGTCTAAAAACCCAGAATCCTAAAATTACAATTATTATTCCAAATATAAAGTTCATTAATGTGGTAGGGTCAACTGCCATCAAAAATACACCTCCCTTATTGTTAATTGTGTAATCATATGGAATATTATCTCTATTAAATTTTATCATCAAATCACATTGTAATTATCAACATAATCACCATAAACCCCGGACATAATTTTAACCCTTAAACTGTAAACCCTTTACAACCTTAACACTTTGTAAACCCTTTACATTATGTGATAACATAGCATTAAAATTAGCTGTTGAACTTTCAGAACGTAGATTAGAAATTGATAAACTTTTAAAAGAGGGTAAAAGTCCAAGATTTATAGTTGAATAGCATAATGGAGTACCTGTAAAAAAATACTTAATTTCAACCCTATAATTTTGTAGAATATAAATTAATCTTATACATTAGTACCCGCTTGCTTGCAGGCTCGCTGCATATCAAACATCCTTTAAAAATGCTTAAAAGTAACTGTTTAATTAAACAAGCAGTACCTTATTGAATTCAGTTTCAAATTTATGAAGTAACCAGATTATAGAGGTTCACTTTAAGTAAAGTTTAATAGAATAGGCTTGGATACAGTATAATAACTAAAATTAATCGTGAAGTTCAGGAAGGAAGCTGTAGGAAAAATTTAAAATGAAAATATCAAATTTAATTGAAATATTAAATGATGTTAAGAATAAAGAAGGGGATTTGGAAGTAGAAATATTGGATCCTGATTACGGTAATTCAAGGATTTACAGAATTTTATTAGATGATAATAAATTAGTTTTGTCGAGTTATTTTCATGGAAAAGGGAAAGTTTTATGGGAAGACGATTAATAGAAGGAGAATGTCCAGATTAACAAAGGGTAAAGCAGGGGGTGATTTGGGGATGGAACATGATTATCCGACACAAGATACGATTAAATTAATTTTTACAGATTATGATGAATTAAAAGAAACTGTTGATAAAATAATGGAAGAAGGAACTGATTTTGAATTTAAATCTAGCAATTATGAGGAGATGGAGTATTATATTTTTTTGGATTGGGAAGACTTCTTAAGACTTCAAGATACAATAGGATTAACTTTAGAAGATTAATTACGGTTTTAAGTGGTATCTATTAACTTGTTCCTTTATGTTATGATACTATAGTTTACATTTCAAAATAAAACTAAACTGTCTCACTCGCTTGCTTGAGCCATTTTTTTTAATGTGTGAATTTTCTAATAATTAAATATGAAGTAATGAGAAGGCGAGCAGAAAAAAATCAGGATTTTGCATAAAAGACTTAAAAATACCATAGCTGGATTTATAGCACACAAAAGTAATTAATCAACAATGAAATCTACTTCGTTATAGGGTAGTAACCAAAAGTAACCAGTTTCTATATACCCCCTAAGAGTGCGAAGAAAATAGAATAAAATGGATGTTCTCTTAGGTACTTTATGATAAAAAAATAAGTGGGTAATTTTACGAATTTTGCAAGTCTTAAAAAAAAACGAACTTCGCATAAATTATATGATTATATAATTTTTTTATATAATTTTTTAGTTTCCCTCCATTTTTTACCATTCGGCCATGAATTGTATGGTGTTCCCTTAAACAAGATTTACAAGTCAAAAAAAAAATGTAATGTTGAGTTTTACATTCCTATTCAAACTATAGATGTCAATTATTGCCCATTAATTTACATATTTGATTCTTCCTTTTGTTTTCATTTTATGAACACCTAATTTATTCTTGAGTAGATGTTTAAAATTGAAGCTATTGTTTCATTGATCTACTGAACAATGGTAATGCAATAGCCATTGTAATAGCACCGAAAGCCAATAATATAATTATATCGGTAGATACGTCTGCCACATTTGCATTTAAGAGCATTATTTTACGCATAGCATCGGCTGCATAGGTTAAAGGAATCACATTAGAGATATCCTGCATAAACCATGGCATTTGTGATATTGGGAAGAAGATACCACCTAAAAACATCATGGGGAACATGATCAGGTTCATAATCAGCGTACCTGTTCCCTGGCTTCCAGCCATGGATACGGCCATAATTCCTATTCCTATAAAGCTGAAAATACCCAGGATGACCATGAGAAATGCCAGTAGCAGGTTTCCTTGTATCGTCACCCCAAAGAGTAGTACGGCAAATATTAGTACGAATATAACCTGGATTAATCCTCTAAGGGACAGTGCTGTGGTTTTTCCAAGAAGAACTGAGAGATGGTTAATGGGTGCAGACAACATTCCATCAAATGTGCCCATTTCCTTTTCTTTAGAGATTGCTTCAGGAATACCAATCATAACAGCCATCATACCGATCATGATCATCAGCCCCGGCGCTAGGAAATTGAAGTAGTTAGTTGAACCGGGTATAGTAGTTACAATATTCGGAGTATATGGTGCTATAACAGCTTGAGGATTGATTACCGGGTTTGTTACACTACTTAACTTTAAAACATTAGTGTCTGCTAATACTCCATTCAACCCACTCATGGTGCCTAATGACACTTGTTCAATCGATGCTGCATTTTGAGGATTACTGTTATCCACATAAATTAAAACATTTCCAGGTTGTCCATTTGTCACATTATTTGAGAATCCCGGAGGTATGACAAATGCACCATGTATTTTCCCTTGACTAATTGCTGTTTTAGCTGCATCAACACTAGAATAATTATTAAAGCTCATATAACTGCTATTTTTACTAGTTGCCAGTTGGTTATTCATAGTTTCCATTTGTGTTATGAATTCATTACTTCCGGCGCCTTGATCCAAGTTGACCAGCCCCATTGGAATATTTTCATGCGTGTTACCACTTGGGAAAATGAAGCCAAACATTACTAAGAAAATTAAGGGCATGATAGCAAGTGATGCTAGTTCCATTCTGTTACGTTTGAACTCGATCATTTCCTTAGTAAATACATGGTAACTATCTTTTAATGTTTTTATTATATCCATAATATCACCTTATCCTCGCTTTGGGTGCTTTCTCGTGCCCATGATGTGTTGGAGCTGCTTTTTCGGTTGCTTGATCCCGTATTGTCTTACCTGTAACTGCTAAAAAAACGTCTTCCAGTGTAGATTCATTGCTATTAGTTATGGATGCAATGTTCCCATCTTCATGACGGATAACATCAATGATCTGGTTAAGAGCATCTGTACCATTGGCACTTATTTTCAAATTGTGATCATCTTGTTGTGCAACAGCATCAACTACATCAAGTGAATTAATCTTTCCAATCAGTTTAGGTGTCAGATTCGTAATTTTAGCGCCAAATACAGATGTATCACTATCTGCTATTAGATTCTTCAGGTTTTGTGGAGTATCAAGAGCAGCAATCTTACCATGATCAATGATTGCAATTTTATCGCTTAGCGCTTCGGCTTCAATCATGGCATGTGTTGTTAATATGACCGTTACTCCGCTCTTGTTAATATCTCGGGTTATATCCCGTATCGAAAATGTAGTCTGTGGATCAAGGCCAAGTGTAGGCTCATCCATAAAGACTATCTTTGGTTCCGATAGCAGAGCTCTTATTACATTTATACGTTGTTTCATTCCGGTTGAAAATTTACTGATCTGTGTATGTTTCCATTCTTGCATGTTAACTAACTCGAGCAACTCATCAATTCTATCTTCAAGCTTTTGATTGGGTATTGCGTAGAGTTTCCCAAAAAATCGTAGATTTTCTGCGGCTGTAAGTTTATCATACATTATCATCTTTTCTGCAACCAATCCGATGTTCTCTCGGACTTTTGCAGGATCTTTTATAAGATCGTAACCAGCTACTTTGGCAGAACCAGAAGTGGGGTTAGATAGCGTACAGAGCATCCTAATGGTAGTACTTTTACCGGCACCATTTGGACCTAAAAACCCAAATATCTCATTTTCCTTTATGTCTAATGATAAATTATCCACTGCTGTGAAATCGCCGAACTTTTTAGTGATGTTTTTCATCTCTATAGCGTTTTCTGTCATTTTATTCTCCTATTATTTTTAATTCCATTTTTTTAATTAAACATTTAGATACAGATTTCCAGTAAATCTGAAATCCAATAAACCTTGATAAATGTGAAATTTATTTCTTTAACTGATTAAATGATAATTTAATCTACGTTAAAATAGATTTAAACTGTGATTTAATCCTTATGAAGTGATTCTTGTATATTTTTGAGTCTTTCACTCAGTAATCCTATTAATTCTTCATGGGGGACAAGTTTCTCTTTTTTAATATCCTCCAGGTAAGAAACATAGCTATCAATTTCTGTTAAAATGTTTTCTATTGCTAATGTCCCTCGATTTCTACGTCTTCCGTGAAACCCTTGAAAACGTTTAAATATTTTATCGCTCATTTCTTGCCCTTTTGCTGTTAAATCGTACCTTCCATCTTCTCTTTTGTTTATTAGATTTTCAGATACCATTTTTTTAAGCATAGGATATACGGAGCCGGGTGAAGGTCTTCCGGAGTGTTTTTGGCCCCTAAAGTATGTATGGTGTAATCCATTATGATGAACTTGGACAGCATCCATGATTTCTACACCATTTTGAGGTCCATGTTCATCCAGTATGTGGAGTATCCATATTCTTAAACCTCCGAGTTTTTGCAATTCCTCTATTCTTTCATGAAAAGTTTTGTGAAGATCTTGGTGAAGATCATTTAATTTATCCCACATTTTTTATCATTTCCTCCTTTATCACTTAGTCGATAAAACATCGTTAATTTGATATTAAATATTGGCTATTACATCGTTTTTATTTTAATTATGAAGTTGTTCACAAATTTTTATTGTTTTATCGATATCGAATAATAGATATTAAACTTTTTTAGTATATAAAACTTATGGTTATACACATGAACTACTTAAAGTAAAAACCAGATTTTTATTTAGATTACTGAATCAATGCTTAACTGGCACTTTAATAGCATACTCTCTTGCCAGCATTTTTAATCATCTTGTTTCCAGTAGTTCTCATAATCTGTTTTAACCTTTTCAAGTTCCTCTTCTAACTCTTGATCAGAAATATCCATATTTGATTTAAGGTTGTTGAAATATAGATTGATAAAATTACCATTTGTTCTTATAATGGCCTCTGCTCTAACTTTTAAGTCTTCATATGGTTTATAACTCTTTAAACATGTTTCGAAAAATGGCCATGCCTGATCTATTAATTCATCATCTGCAAATGTTAATTTGAAGAATTTTTTATCCTTTTTGCTATTATTTCCATTTTCTTTAAATTTTATAAGCTGCAGCATAAAAAAAATTTATCTCCTCTACAGGGTTTAAGGGTTTAAAATGGTGTATCTAAAATCTACCATCTTCTAGAACAGCAAATTAAACAATTTATTTCATGTATGAACGTACCGTAAAATTTTAACCGGGTAGATTTTTTTATTTTAACTAGTTTTTTCTTTTGATTCCACTGTTTGTGGGGTTAAATCAGCTTTTGAACCTGTTTTGGGTGGTTCTTCTTTGTATATATATTTTCCTCCTCGTAGTGCTGATAGTATGGCGGCTATTGCGGATATTATTGCTCCAATGTAGAATGATATCCTTAGTGATGGTATAAACGCGTTTTGAAGGGTTGATGGGAACCACGTGATGCCAGTTAAGGTGTTTAATGTTGAATGAGGTATAGGTGCTACAAATGATGCTGGTAAAGCTGTTAATATTCCTGTAACAGGATTGTAACCTAATAAAGCTGAAAATAAAGCCGCAGTTGGTGGAATATTACTTAGAATAGGGGCTAATTGAACAGCTCCTATACTGGCTAGTGAAGAGGTCATAGCTTCAGGGAAGTTTTGAGTTAATCCTATTACAACTATGGTGAAGAATATAGCTATACTGGCAGGCACGGCAGTGTTGAACATGGTATACATCATACCCGATGCCACACCCCTATCTTTGGCGGGTACTGAGTTCATTATGGCAGCGTTGTTGGGGGAGCCGAACATTCCATTTCCAATTCCCATCATAAACAATATTAAACCTAATTCTAGGTAACTGAAATTTATGGGTAGTGCCACTAGTAATAGGAAAGATAATGTAACAATAGTCATTCCCGTGGTGGCTATCCAGCGTGGTCCGTATTTATCGGATAATATACCTGAAATCGGTCCCATGATGATCATTCCTACTGTGAGGGGTATCAGGTAAATTCCCGCCCAGAATGGAGTGGAACTGTAACTGTAACCATGTAATGGTAGCCAGATGCCCTGTAATAGTATTATGATCAAGATCATCACACCGCCTCGAGCTAATGCACTTAGTAAAGTTGCTAGAATTCCATAAGTAAAACTTTTAATTTTAAATAAATCTAACCGGAACATGGGTGATTCAACACGGTTTTCAACAATTGGGAATAGGATCAGTGAGATTAATCCGAGTATCATGGAGGTTATTACCCAGGGGTTGTTCCATCCCATGGAATTGCTTCCGTAAGGTATTAATGCATAAGTTACACCCACCAGTAAGAGGGTTATGCCTAAAACGAATGTAATGTTTCCCCATATGTCAATTTTAGTTTTCAAAGCTTTAATGGATAATTCTTTAAGTTTATAGGATAATACAAACCCTGAGATACCGAATGGTACACTGATTAAGAATACGTATCTCCAATAAAATACTGCTAGTATACCTCCCAGTACTAAGCCTAGGAAAGTTCCAGACATTCCTGCAACTACATTTATACCTAAAGCTTTTCCTCGTTCATTAGAGGGGAATGCATCTGTTAGTATAGCTGCACTATTCGCCATNNGTAGCAACAACCAATAGATAACCCATTAATATCCATAAAAGATATTGGAATGAATTCAATGGGTTAATATGGATACCGTTAAAGATGGCGGGAAGGGCGATTAGAATGATCATCATATTTATACTTCCAATTAAAGTGGCTATGAAAACGGCTGTCATAGCTGTCCATTTATACTCCANNCTAAATATTCTATTTATGTATCACTCAAATTTTTTGTTTCACTTTTTTAAAACTAAATTTTTTAGAATTTTCGTTAAAAACACTAAATTTAGTTTTTTTAAATATACAATTAATTTACTACTTATAATAAAAGTAGTAATTATATTTCTAAAATATAATTTAGTTAGTAAATGTATATATAAGTTACGATTTAGTAAATAGTAAATTAACAAAAAAAATAATAATGGTGATTAAATAATGGTAAAAATACCACATGAATTAATAAAATCTTTAACAGAACTTGGAATGCTCGATTCTGAAGCTAAACTATACGCAGCACTGGTATTCTTACGAAGCGCAGAAGTAAGAGATCTACTAGAATTTCTAGATGTATCTAAACCCAGCATATATGAAGGTTTAAGAATGCTTGAAAAAAATGGATTAATAATATTAACAAGCCCCAGACCAGCCACATACCAAGCAATAGAACCCAAAATTGCACTAGAAATAATAATAAAAAGATATATGGATGCCAAAAAAGAAGCTTTAATCCAATTACAGGACTTTAAAAACCAAGAGATAACCATCAAACCTAATAATCCTTTATTTTTTATTTTCGGTGGTAAAAGTATTGAATTTAAAATTAAAGACATGTTAAAAAACGCTAAAGAGAGCATTTACTGCCAAACATCAATTAAATATNNAAAATAAAAGAAAAAAATAAGATTATAGAACGTATGGAGAAGGATAATCTGAAAAACCGATCCATGGGTGGTATGATAGATTTAATAGACCTTGATAACCAGTTTACGCTAGTTGTTGATGATTCAGAAGTTCTATTAGTACCACCATTAAAAGATGACTCATTAACCGCCATAACATCAACAAACAAAGCATTAATATTTAGAATAAAAATAG
>PMWA01000004.1 GCA_003166335.1 Methanobacterium sp.
ACTGGAACTCCAACAACAACGCACAAACCACCGAAGTAACGGCTACAGAAACATGATGTTTTTTCATTTTAATGAAAAACATCTCTTCCTATTTTTTTTATAAGATTTAAAACAAGAAAATACATAAGAATAATTTGAAATATGGCTTTTTATAATTTTGTTAAAAAAAATTTTTCCGGAAAAGCCAATTAAACAGTCTATGGTATTTTGAATTACTAGATTTTAAGGTTAAAAGAGTAGAAAAGTTCATAAATTTTAGTAAATTCGTTGATTTATAGATGAATTACTCATTGATCGAAAATAAAAAAAATCTCCGATGAATGATGTATAAATGAGTTTAGTCAGCAGATCTCTATGTTTTCAGATAAGTTATTTAAATCACCGTAACTTGGGATATCACCCTAATAAAAAGCACTTTACATGTGCAAATTACACAGATTTAAATAATTATTTGAGTAAATTTTTAAATCACATAGAAAGAATACAATAAAATTAAACCATTTTCATTATGATTAATGTATTCATATTTTATTTTGATTTAGAATATGAAGTTTAATTAATAATTGGAGAATCAAAGAAAATATTATCTCTTTTTTTAATTTAAATAGGAGAAACGTAATATGAGTGCTATTACAGGTATATTTTATAGAGATGGACGTAATGTTAACCCTGAATTAATTAAGTTTATGAACAAAAAACTATCCCATCGAGGGCCTGATGGATCTAAAGTCTTTACTGAGGGATCCGTAGCTTTTGGCCATCAAATGCTGCACACTACACCGGAATCCATCCATGAAACATTACCACTCTCAGATGAAGAAACTAAATTAGTTATCACTTCAGATGCTCGGATAGACAATCGAATAGAACTTTCAAAAGAATTAGATATTAAAAATGAGATAAATGTTTCTGATAGCTACTTTATATTGAAAGCTTACCAGGAATGGGGTGAAAAATGTCCTGAAAAGCTTTTAGGAGATTTTACTTTTGCAATATGGGATCAAAATAATGAAAAATTATTCTGCGCCAGAGATCATATGGGAGTAAAGCCCCTTTATTATTATTTAAGTGATGAACTTTTTATTTTCGCCACTGAAATTAGAGCGCTTTTTACACTACCAGAAGTTCCTTATAGGTTAAATGAGCAAAAAGTAGCAGTTTACTTGATGGATATTATTGACAACAAATCAACTTTTTATAAAGATATTTTTAGTTTTTCACCTGCTCATTCCATAACAATAAACCAAAATGGAAACAATATCAGGAAATACTGGAAACTTAATCCTAAATCTCAGATAATAATGAATTCTGATGAAGAATACGCAAAAGCATTTCGTGAAATATTTTCAGAAGCTGTTAAATGCCGATTAAGAAGTGCATTTACTTTAGGATTCGAGCTGAGTGGAGGCTTAGATTCATCTTCAGTAGTGTGCATGGCCAAAAAAATATTAAATGAAAATGAAAATTCCTCTTCAACTAATATAAAAACATTTTCATTTATTTATGATGATTTTCCTCAATGCGATGAAAGTTATTATATTAAAACAGTTACAGATACTGGAGGAATAGAACCTCACTTTATCTTAGGTGATAAAATAAATCCATTAGAAAATATGGAAACTATTCTAGGATACCAGGAACAACCATTCTTCACACCTTTCATGGTAATGATATATAAATTATACAATAAGATGCTAGAAAAAAATGTCCGTATAATGTTGAGTGGTGTCGGAGGTGATTCAGTTGTTTCATTTGCCACAAATTACTTCCGAGATCTTGCCGTCAGCTTTAAATGGAAAAAATTGTTAAAAGAACTTAATGATTACACCAGACAGACCAAAGTAGGATATTATAATCCTTTATTTTATAATGTATTTCTACCACTTATTCCAGATTATCTTAAAAGGCCGATAAATCATTTCAATAATAACCCAAAATATCGCATTTTAAATAAGAAATTTGCAAAGAGAATAGAATCCGAAAAATATTTGAATGATCATTTCTTGAAACCAGTAAGAGATGCCAAAACAGCTAAAAAAAATCATTATTATTTACTTTCAATAGATAATATCTATATGTTGGAGATGTTCGACAGAACTACATCATTTTTTTCTATAGAACCTAGATATCCTTTTTTAGATAAAAGACTTGTCGAATATTGCTATGCCATACCCACCGAAATGAAATTCAAATTTGGATGGAACCGTTACATATTACGCGTTGCCATGGCAAATATAATACCTCAAGAAAACCAATGGCGCCAGAAACCAGCATCACTAGTTCCAATATTTGAAAGAAACATAATGTTATTTGAAAACACTAGATTAAATAACATTATAAACTCTAATAACGAAATAATTGAAGAATATGTAGATATTAACGAACTTAGGAATATTTATCAGAAACTTAAAAATAAGAATTCAAGCTATGATTCACTTTACATGTGGTTCGCCATTATACTCAATTTATGGTTAAAAGAGAGCAATATCCTATAAATAGCCTTAGTTGATTAAATGTATATACAATGTTTGAATAAAATCAGAAATATCTATTTCCAACTTATTAAAAAAAACTGACCCCGAAAATACCCCATTTTATCAAAAAAGTATAATTTGTTGTTGAAAATTTCAATCCAAATATTTTTCCACTTTAAT
>PMWA01000090.1 GCA_003166335.1 Methanobacterium sp.
GTGGATATTCATCATTATCCACAAAATTCTTGTCGATGGATTCCATTATTAATTTATCAGCTTGTGGCTCCATCCAAGTGGTTACAAAACTAGCTAAATTCAAAGCAGGATTACCATCTAAATTCAACTCGTCATGAATTAACTGATAAGCCGCTGCTGCAGGCATTCCTTCATTGGGCAGTTCAAATTTGGGTATGCTTTTATCAAAAAATCTACTACCATAAGCCGTTGTATTATTACTATGTTCCCTCTCCGATTTTTTCAATTTATCCAAATCTTTTTTCTCAGATAACATTTCCATTTACACCTCACCAATGATTATTTCCTTTATTTTGGTTTCTTTTCGTCTATTTTTTTCTTGAGTTCATTTACTTCGGAAATAAGTACGTCTAGTTTTTCTTCATAATTTGATACTCGATTTTCTACTTTTTCTCCAGCTTTACGGCTTTCTGTTCTAAAGAAATCTAAGAATGAATAGGCCAATGTGGCTGTAAGTAAACTAATATAAGCCATACCGGTTAAAATTAGAATAATGCCGATTATTCTGCCAATTGCTGTAATGGGAACAATATCTCCATAACCTACGGTAGTCATTGAAATGATAGCATACCACATTGCAGATTCATAGTTCGGAACTTCAGGATTAACGGCGTGTTCCGCAATGAAGAATAGATATGTTCCGATAATTAGAATTAAAAAAAGTATTACCGTAGCATAATCTAATTTAGTTTTAGACGGATATTTACGAACATTACTTCCATTAATTAGTAAAACTTTATAGAGTGCGTAGATCCTGAAAAGTCCAATTAAACCTATAATGGCAGTATAGCTGAATAATTGGAAAATGTTGAAACAAATAAAAGTTAAAGGTATTATAGAGGCTATGAAAAACCAATGATCTCTAAAAAATAATCCTGTATCATTACTTATTTTTTGCTTTTTAATTCTATAAAATATTAAATCAAGTAATATTAGTACGGCTATTATTAGATCGAATGTGCTAATGCTATAGATGGTAGCGGGCTTTACACCTACTGTAAATCCAACTGTCATTAAACCTAGGAGCACTATGTCGACTATTATAAAAATAGATAATAATGCTTCTAAAATCAGTTGATAATGTCGCTTCATGTTTTTCAATCCAATTTAAAATATTATATAAACAATAATTTTATACTAATTCTGCAATGGAGTCTATTTATCTAAAAGATCGTAATCATAAATTTTTATATCTCTTAAAGGTTCCATTATCTTTAGCTTGCTTTATTGAATCATATAAACCGTAAATATCCGATATAATCCATTTTAAGTATTCAAAAATAGTTTTCGAATCCATATCACTCGATTCAATTTTTATTTCTTCAATTTCTGCTGATATTAAACCTGAATCGGGTAGAGGTTGTGGATCCGTACCATTTTCCACTGTGTTTTTTAAATCAGTTAGAATCTGTTCCAACTTAATAGCGGTAGGTTCCCAGATGGGATGAATATCTTTTGAAGTATTTATTCTATTAACTGAAGCGGAGAGATCTCGTGAAAGCCGGTCACTTGCCTCGGCGATTGAATTCAAAACTTTAATATCTTCCCCAGCATCGTCAAAAGAGTTAGTAACTTTATTTATACCAGCTTCAAGATTATTATGACTAAGTATCATTTCCTGTAAAGCTAAACTTGTTTTCTTCTTATTTACAGTGTCTTCAAGTGCAGGATTAGTTGCAAATCGGATGTAATCAATATTCGATTCAAGTCTCTTAACCAACTGCTGCGGCAGATTCACTTTCAATGTGCTGGGTAAAATTAAGTATCCAACTACGAATGCAATGACAGATCCAATAATTATATCAACGAAACGTGCTAATCCCGTTGCAAGAATGTCTACTGATGGTTGGAAAAATATTATAAGCATAGTCAATGCTATTAAAAAATAAAGATAACTCAAACCGTAATAGGCAGCCATAATTGCTAACATTAAAACTATAAAGCCATAAATAACTACTTGGAGACCTAAACTTATTAAAATTCCACTGATAATTATAGCAATGATTATACCAATAGTGGTGGCTGTTATTCTGATGATCATTTTGTCAAAAGTGCTGGAAATATCTGGTTGGAGAACTATAAAAATTGATATAGCAATCCAGTAAACATTGATTGAAGAAGTTACTAGGGTTAAAATAAACGCTAATCCCACAGCAAAGGAAAATCTGATCGCGTGACGGATATACATATTCTGCAGGTTAAAATTGGCCTTCAAATTTTCCCTAGCAGATATTTTTGATGGAAGTAATAATGGGGGGATATCTAGTACTAAATCTCCTTTAAGGATTGTCTGGGACTTTTCAAATATCTCTGGAAACTTCTTCATGTTTTTAAGAATAATTGAACGAGTAGATTCATCCAGTCCTGTGACGGCTTCCATTTCATCAATCTTTTTGCTTAAAATAGTTATATTTAGATTAGGGTTTTTATTATCTGTTAATATTTCATTAGCAACTTCTGCGCTGAGTTGGTTAATTTCCTTATGGAATTCCTTTAAGATTTCTTTGGCTTCTCCTTTAAGATTTAATTCAATTGTGCGGGTTAATGTTCTAGTTATAATTAAAATACGACTTAATTCCATCAGACTCCTTATTTTAGGGGTGGGATGGCTTTTTTCTAATAATGTTTTGGCCTGTATTAAGGTGTTTGCGCCTGCATCAGGAATAAAACAGCTAGCCACTATCTTAAGTGTGGTTTTATCCTTACGTATTAATTTAGGGATTAGCAGGATGGATGAAGCTATTATAGCACCTAAAAAAGCCCAAAAACCCCATTGAACAGCTGTTGAGTGAATGTTTACTATCACTAATATTGCTATAAAATAAATAACCAGTCCAATATAACCTAATGATCCCTGAAATTTTCCTAAAATATTTAAAGTAGAAGATAAGAAAACCCATACCAAAAGAAACACAATAGCTACCCAATCATTTATAAGACCTAATGCCGCAGTAAAAAAGGCTAAACTGATGACAATAGCTGTTATTATATTAAAACGGGTTAATACTCTAATAGGAAGTTTCAAGATCACAAACTGACTGATAAGAACTCCACTTAGTATAAATGCAGCTGATAAGTTTCCTAACTTAAGTAACTGAGAAATGATAAAAACCACAATCAAGGCCGCAAACATATTAAGTGAAGCATTCCAATTTGGTTTAATTTTATTAGGGAATAATAATCTATTAATATACTTTCTACGACTTATTTCATGCATAGTATTTTTATCTGAGGATACTTTCCCCTTTCTCACTTCATCGGAATCTTTTTTCGTCATGAGTAAACTCGAGCAAATAAAAAAATAATATTAATACTATTTAATTTGCAGTTTATATCTAAAAAATATTATGTTATCGTTTATACTAAAAAAAAGATAATAATGTTTTTATTAGCAAGAGAGGAAATCATAATTCTAGAAAATTAAAAATTTGATATTTAATATGATTTGAACTTCTTATGAAAAAAATATTTGGTTGGAGTTATTTTTTATATTAATTTAGATTGAGTAGTAATATTTGGACATGTTAGTTTTTCAAATGGTTTTTTTAATATTGAAGAATACGAAAACCTTTTACTAATAAATATCATAATAAAATTAGCTAATTCTAAATTTAAATTGCATATAACCGACCATAGGGCTAACAATAGCTATACTACAGATAACTAACTGTAAATAATTTAAGCGTGTATACTTTAAGTTAATTAAAATTAACTCATAGTTAATTATAAATAATATTAAAACTATACATTGTGAATAGTGATTTAATGCCGAAAGTTCTCCCCGAATACAAAAATATAGTTAGAATGAAGATTATCCAAGCAGCGTTAAAAGTTTTCTCAAAAAAAGGATACCATAACTCCAAAATGGATGAAATCGCAGAAGAAGCAGCATTAAGCAAACCAACATTATACAAATACGTACAAAGCAAAGAAGACATTCTAAAAACAATTTCAGAATCCAGTATAAAATCAACTAAACAATCACTATCAATCGGTGATCAGGATACTAAAGAGATTTTAGATAAGAATTACAACATGATTGTTGAATCCAAACATATTTTACACTTAGGTTATGAAATCACATCACTATCATCCCACAATAAGAACATTCAAAAGCTTAACAGAGAAGTTTACAAGGCAAATAAAGAAGCATTAATAACATTACTACAAAATCAACAAAATAAGGGAATGATAAAAAAAGAAATCGACACTAAACTCGCAGCTCAACTTATAACAGCCATAATCACAGACATAACAAGTCAACTAATTATTGGATGCGATGAATCAGAGATAAAAGAATACTGGAACCGGTCCATAACAGCAATACTAGGCGATTATACTAAATTTAATAAAAAGATAGTGAAAAATTAAAAGTACCGAAATAAACTTTATTAAAATTATAAACCGGCCATGAATCACTAATTTTATATTATATTACGATAAGAGGCAGCGAATTAAACCATAAGGAGTGTTTTATATAATGGATGAAAAATCTGAAATAATCGACGTACATCATCACATTGTTCCAAAAGAATATGTAAAAAGTTTATCCGATGAAGGGGTGAAAAAAGCTATTGGTGTGAAATTTCCCGGTTGGAATGCAAATAAAGCCCTTAAAGTAATGAACAAATATGGTATCAGTAAATCAATCCTTTCAATCTCTGCACCTGGAGTTTATTTTAAAGATAAAAATCTAGAACTTGCAAAAGATTTATCAAGACAAACAAATGAGATATGCACTGGATTAATCGAGGATCATCCCGATAAATTCGGCGCTTTCGCAACATTACCCCTTCCAGATGTTGACGCATCTATAGAAGAGCTTAAATACGCCCTTAAAAAACTTAAACTTGATGGAGTAGTGCTCTTAACCAATTATGACGGGTATTATCTCGGTGATCCACTCTTTGACAAGTTATTTATCGAACTCAACCGTCAAAAAGCAGTAGTATTCATTCACCCCGCTACACCTCCAGGCTTTGAACAATCACACTTAGAATTTCCTGAAGCAATGATGGACGTTTGTTTCG
>PMWA01000014.1:0-5671 GCA_003166335.1 Methanobacterium sp.
GAAATGAAGGAAAAAGAACTGGATAAAAATACAGTTAAAGTTAAAGGGGATAAATAAGTTTATGAGTCCGTTTGAATTATTGGCAGTACTTATATTTGCAGGTGCTATTGTAGTTCTGTTTTATATTTATATGCAGGATAAGAATTTTTCTTTTTCAAGCGTTCGCTCAGGAGTGGTTGAAACGGGTGATAAGGCACGTTCAACTGTTTCTGGTGCGAGTAAGAATATAAAAATTGAAGATAAAAATGGAGGAGTTGGTGGGGCAATGTTGGGAGTAAGTGAGAAGGCACGATCAGCATTTTCTGGTGCAAGTGATAAAGTAAAAGTTGACAGCAGTACAATAAGTGGTGTCAGCGATAAAGTATCAGGTGTAAGTGAAAAATTAAAGGGCACAGTTAAGGGAGTTCCACAAAGTACGGACGAGCTTTCAAATAAAATAGATTTATTTTTAGAGGAAAGACAGGGTCAGATCATAAAAGATTGGGAACTTGCAACTAAAGATGATGTTTTCGACCTTGAAAAGAGATATACTAAGGTATCAGGGNNGACAATAGTTTCAACGAGTACAGAGATTCCACAGATAAAAAACTAAAAAAAATTGAGGAACGACTAGTTAAACTAGAAACCCCTGAAAAATAACATTTTATTATAAATTTTCTAAAAGTTAAATATAAAAGTGATTGAGCAGGCGGGCAAGCGAACAATCAAGCGTGATTTAGTGCTTATAAAAGTGATCTCTAAAAATTAAAAATTACAAAATTGATTATATTATAATTAACCTGTTTTCTATCTGCAGCATTAAAATGTTTCTTTTTACCATAAACCGCATCAGTCTTCATTTTTTTTAAATTTTGGATGGTTTTTTCCATTGTCATGTTATTATCCTGGTTTTTAGACTATTATAATTTTTAATTTAATTTATCTCTGTTTTCAATACCTTGTTTTTTTGATTCTGGTAAACCTTCATATAGTTCTCCAATTTCTTTTGGTTGAACTATCATTACTTCAACAATCAGATTTAATAATTTAAACAAAGCTATAGCTGAAGCAAAATCATCTTTTAAATCAAGTTCTCCAGGATGAACAGATTCATTTCCAATAACGCGTAAAGAATCTAATGATTGCTGAATTTTAAGTGGTAAACCTTTCTTAACTAAATTACCTATATCTGTATTGATATTTTTCCCTTCCTCGCCCAAATGCGGCATTAGTTTTTGTAATGCTAATCTCAATAAAGCAGCAGCACCTCTTGTAGATTCGTTAACTATATTTCTAGCTTCTTTAAAATCAGTTTTTACATCTTCAGGCATATCTTCAATAGGTAATGGTGCTAAAGAAGAAATAGGATATAGCATTTTATTTTCTAACCATAAAGCATAGTTTCCACATCTTTTACAAAAACTAATAGATAATAAATCTACAGTTCCTGGACGAACAACTTTTCCTCTTCCCACAGTTAAAGTTTGATAAGCATGGAGTTCATCATACCATTCTTGGTGAGAAAATGTTTCGCAATGTGGACAATTAAATGCATCAACCTCAAATTCAGGCGCTACATATTTATTAATCATATAATCACTTCAGTTATATCTGTATATTTCTACTTTATTTATTGTATTAATAATTTTATATATTTATTGAATAAACTGAAGTAAAAAAATCCAAGAAATGCCAAAAAAAGAAGAGCGCATGCAAGCAGGAGAAAATCGAGTTAACGTTAACATCATCTTGGAAATTTTTATCATAGAGATGCGGGTGTCCAAAAAATAGAGGCCGTATAGATCCAAGCTTCCTTTCGTTAGCCCTTATAATTGGTTATTTAATCCTTTAGCTCTGATAGTTTTGTCTTTTAATGAAAATACGATTTAAATATGTTTTGTTTTAAATAAATAATTAGTAGTAAAAATAGTGTTTATTATAATAGGGGAGTTGGGAGGATCAGAAAAGTAGGGTTTAATCTCTCAAGGAAAAAAGAGAGCGAGCGGTAGTAGAAGCGCTGCATTAAGATTTATTTTAGATAAGATTAGGCATGAATCTGATTAAACTTATGAGTATCACTGTTAAAAATTTAGATAAGTATAAAAATATAGAAATTAAGATAATTGTTAATGGTTATTGACTATTGATCAATCTCAAAAATTATATTCTTTGCAAATTGTTATGTTATGTTAGATACATAAAATAGATTACTTTAAAGTTTGATGACATAATAAAATCTATTTTCATAGGATTTCATTTTTATTAAAATTTTTTTGATTTATATAAAAAATAATTATTAAAGTTATATTAATCCATTTTATAATAAATTTAAGAGTTGGGAGAGCTGTATTTATATGGTATCTGAAAGTATTTTGGATGAAGATTTAAAAAAATTAAGAGATTGTGTATGGGAAATTTCTACAGATTATAAAAAGGGAATGCGAGTCCCCGGTAGGGTATATTTGGATGATGAAGCCATAAAAACGGTGGAAAAGGGAGCTTTGGATCAGGTGGCTAATGTGGCTTGTTTACCGGGAATACAAAAATTTTCAATTGGACTTCCTGATATACATTTTGGATATGGATTTAGCATTGGTGGAGTAGCAGCATTCAGTGCTCGTACTGGCGTGATAAGTCCGGGTGGAGTTGGATTTGATATAAATTGTGGTGTGAGACTTCTAAAAACTAATTTAACTGAGAAGGAGTTAAAACCTAAAATTAGGGAATTGGTGAATGTATTATTCGAAAATGTACCATCGGGATTGGGAAGTAAAGGTAAAATAAGACTTAAAGAAGGCGAAATTGATGATGTTTTAAATAATGGTGCTAAATGGGCTGTTGAAAATAATTATGGTTGGAAATCTGATTTGAAACATCTTGAAGAAAATGGTAGGATGGAGCAGGCTGATGCGGATAAAGTATCTGATAAAGCGAAAAAAAGAGGAATACCTCAGTTGGGTTCATTAGGTTCTGGTAACCACTTTCTGGAAATTCAAAGAATAGATAAAATCTTTGATGAGGAGGCAGCACATATCTTTGGATTGGATGATTGTGAGGTTACTGTGATGATTCACACTGGTTCTAGGGGATGTGGTCATCAAATATGCTCCGATTACCTGAGAACTATGGATAAAGCGACTAAAAGATATCAAATAGATCTTCCGGATAGGCAGTTGGCTTGTGCACCGGCAGATTCGCCTGAGGCGCAGGATTACTTCCAAGCTATGTCTGCTGGTGCTAATTTTGCTTGGACTAATCGGCAGATGATAGTGCATTGGGTTCGTGAATCTTTTGAACATGTATTCCATAGAGATGCTGAAGATATGAATATGGGTATAGTTTACGATGTTGCGCATAATATAGCAAAGAAAGAAGTTCATAATATTAAAGGTCGTGATATGGAGGTTTATGTGCATAGGAAGGGAGCTACACGTGCTTTTGGACCTGGTAGAAAGGAAATACCTTCAGAGTATAGAAAGTTGGGTCAACCCGTATTGATTCCAGGGACTATGGGGACTGCTTCTTATGTTCTTCATGGAACAGATACTGCTATGCAGGAGACTTTTGGTTCGACTGCTCATGGTGCCGGGCGTACTATGAGTAGAGCTGGTGCGAAAAGGCTTTATACTGGTGAGGAGATTCAGAAAGCTTTGGAACAGAGAGGAATCATTGTTAAAGCCACTTCCATGCCGGTAATGGCTGAGGAAGCGCCGGGTGCTTATAAAGATGTTGATGAAGTAGTTAAAACATCGCATGATGCTGGAATATCTCGTTTAGTCGCTAGAATGGTGCCTTTAGGTGTAGCTAAAGGATAAGACAATTTATATTCAATTTTTTTGGAATGCCGTAAAACTAATTAATTTATAATATAAAATGAATTTAATTAAGTGGAATTAATATAAAGATCTATTATGATAGGCATAATTGGTGGAACAGGTATATACAAGATTGTTGAATTAGGGGATGAAATAGTATCTCAGGTGGTGGAAACACCTTATGGTCCTTCTCCGGAGATGTCCATATTCCAACTTCATGGGAAAGATGTAATTTTCATGCCTAGGCATAATCTGGGACATGCTAAACCACCGCATATGGTTAATTATCTCTCCAACATTTGGTCTTTGAAAAAAATGGGAGTAGATAGGGTTATAGCCACTAATGCGGTTGGATCTCTGGATGAATCTATTAAACCTGGCGATTTTGTGATTCCCCATGATTTTCTGGATTTTACTCGAATGAGGAAAGGCACTTTCTATGATGATAAAACAGTTCATATAGATGTTACAGAACCTTACTGTCGCGAATTAAGAAATATTTTAATATCTTCAGGAAATGTTGTAGGTAAAGGAGTTTATGTGTGTACTGAGGGTCCTCGATTTGAAACTGCGGCTGAAATTCAGATGTTTCGACAATTAGGTGGCACGGTTGTGGGGATGACGGGCTTACCGGAAGTAGTACTGGCTAGAGAGCTTGAA
Organism: Methanobacterium sp.; assembly: GCA_003166335.1. Taxonomy (GTDB): domain Archaea; phylum Methanobacteriota; class Methanobacteria; order Methanobacteriales; family Methanobacteriaceae; genus Methanobacterium_A. The sequence goes on from PMWA01000014.1 coordinate 4,455, forward strand.
ATGTGTTATAGTAGCATCTGTACGGTCTCTAATTTCGCAGCCTCTATATCACCGACTAAGTTAACTATGGATGAAGTATTTGAAGTTGTGGAGAATAAAAGAAAAGATTTAGTAAAGCTTTTATCTGATTCTATTAAAAGAATTCCTTCGGAGAATCATTGTGATTGTAGGAGCACCTTGGATGGTGCAGAGGTGGGAGATCTTTTGGAACCAGAGGATTTATAATAAAAATATAAATTCTTTTCAGAATTTTATAAAATAAAACTTTAAATCTTTTTGTTATTAATTTATACTCTTGTAAAAATAAAATAAAAATATTTTTTTGATTTAATTTTTTTGATTTATTGAAGATATAAAAGGTTGATTAATATTATGTTGAATTATTTGCAGAAGGAGATTATACGACTTAAAGAAGAGAAGAATGCTATAATACTAGCTCATAATTACCAAACTAGACATATACAGGAGATAGCAGATTTTATAGGTGATTCTTTAGAACTCTGTATAAAAGCATCTCAAATAGATGAATCAGATCTTGTGGTTTTCTGTGGAGTGGATTTTATGGCTGAGACTGCTGCTATTTTAAATCCTCAGAAGAAGATTGTGATACCAGATCGTGAGGCTGAGTGCCCTATGGCTCACATGTTACCTGCAGATGCAGTGAGGAAGGCTAGGGAGAAGTATTCTGGTGCTGCGGTTGTTCTTTACGTGAACACTCTTGCAGAGGCTAAAGCTGAGGCTGATATATTATGCACATCATCTAATGCTGTGAAGGTGGTGGAAAGCCTTAAGGAGGATAAAATACTTTTCGGTCCGGATATGAATCTAGCTTGGTATGTTTCCCAAAAGTTAAATAAGGAGATTATTCCAATACCTGAAGAAGGGCATTGTTACGTTCATAAAATGTTCCATGAGGGAGATATTTACTTTTTGAGGGAGAATTATCCTGATGCAGTATTATTAATTCATCCTGAGTGCGATCCTGAGGTTCAAAGTGAGGCGGATGAAGTTTTGAGCACGGGGGATATGATACGTTATGTAGCTGAATCTAAAGAGCAAACCTTTATCATAGGTACTGAGGTTGATTTGGTAACGCGGCTTAAAAGGGAAAATCCTAATAAAACTATCATACCTCTTTTAAGCGAAGCCATCTGTAAAACTATGAAGCTTCATACCCTAAATAAAGTTAAAAATTCACTTTTAAATGAAGTTTATGA
>PMWA01000014.1:5728-22781 GCA_003166335.1 Methanobacterium sp.
TGAGTGTTCTACATGGGATTGCGACTTCCCTATTCTGGCCACTGACTTTGGGTTCTGATGAGACTAAAGCAGTAATATTATTGGTTGTAATGGGAAGTTTTTTAGTGTTTAATTCTTTGATTACCTCGGGTAGGTTTAAGGGTAGATTTGCGTCTTTAGATTTTAGTGGTAGTAAAAAATATTTGAAGTATGCTGTTATTTTAGTTTTATTCACTCTGATTGTTGGTCAAATTTGTGAAGTATTGTTGAGATTGGAGTTTGGTGTGCCGATTTTCTCGGTATTTGTATCGGTTAATCCTAGTATAACTTCAAGCAGCATTATTCATAGTCATGTTTTTAAATCAGTTTTAGGATATATGGTGACTCAAGTATTTGGCGTGGCGATTCCCTCTTATATCGGCACTGGTGAATCCTTGTTTAAATATATTTCACCCTTGAAATATGTGGTCATTGTTACGTGGCCTTTAATTTATGTGACATGTTTAATTTCCATGGATAAAAGGATGGATTTGTATAAACTTATAATAGCCTTTGCAGGTACTCTCGCTTTAATTGGGATACTTGATGGTGGTTTATTTTCAAATCCTGCGATTATTGGATTTGCTGGTTTAATAGGCATGTACTTTATAGAGAAGCTTTTTTCACCGCGTAATTTAATAAAGCCAACCTTAATTGTGCTTATAATTATACTGGTAGGAGTGGGGTTGGAGATTGGGGGTAGTAATCCTGATTATCATCAAATAACAGTTATTCACCCAACCCAACCAGTTGATTTAAACGGGTATGATGTTTTAAGCATAAAAAATTATGATAATGAAAGTATAATAGATATTAAAACCACTACTAATGATAAAGAAACTTTATTAAATCTTTATCATACATTTAAAGGTAAAGCAGATGGATTCTTTATGACATGGAATTTTTATTCATACTTTTAACAGCATTAAATTTATTTATCCTGAAGGGTAAATCTGAAAAATAATCATAATATAGAATGAAGGAAAATAATTTGATGAGAAAACCCATGAAGCTTAGTATTATAATACCTACATATAACGAGGAAAAATATCTTCCCCAACTACTTGAAAGTATTCATAGGCAGAATTTCGATAACTATGAAGTTATAGTGGCTGATGCAGGGTCAAAGGACAGTACTCGAGATATTGCAAAAAAATATGGATGTAAAATTGTAAAAGGTGGTATACCTTCTGTTGGCAGGAATAGAGGTGCAGAAGTGGCCCAGGGGGAGTTTTTGCTTTTTTTAGATTCTGATGTAATTTTGACTGATGGATACATTAAGAATGCTTTGGAAGAGTTTGAAGAATATGAATTAGGTATTGCCATTACTCAAATAGCTCCTTTAAGTGATAAAACGTTTGATAAACTAACTCATGATTTTGCCAATTTTTTCATGAGAAATGTGGAATCAATTAAACCTCATGGCGCCGGATGTTATGGGATACTCACCAGAAAAACCCTTCATGAAGAAGTTGATGGATTTGATGAAAATCTGGACTTTGGGGAGGATACTGATTATATCGAGAAAATTGCATCTATAAGTTCTTTTAAGGTTTTAAGAACTCCACGGCTTTTTGTTTCTACCCGAAGAATTGATGAAGAAGGTAGGAAAAATCTGGCAATTAAATATGCTAAAAGTACTTTATATCATTTCACTGGTAGAAAGATAAGTGCTGATGAATTGAATTATAATTTTGGTCATTGTGAGAATAAGAGAATTTTGTATGGTGTTTGTGGGGAGGGAATGGGTCATGCTATACGTAGTGCTGTTGTTATAGAACATTTACTTAAAAAAAATGATGTCGTAATATTTGCAAGTGATCGGGCTTATCAGTATCTTTCTGATAAATTTGATGATGTATATGAGATTGAAGGTTTTAATACGGTTTATGAGTTCAATCAAGTGAATAATACTAAAACATTTATAAATAATATTAAAGATCTTCCCCTGGACTTGGGATATAACCTGCGTTTAATGTACAGTGTGGCGAAAGCATCCAAACCTCAACTCATTATATCAGATTTTGAATTCTACTCTAATATTTTAAGCAAAATATTAAGGATACCCTTGATAAGTTTGGATAACATGCATGTGATGACGCAATGTGAAATTGAAGTGTTTAATGAATATTTAAGTGACCGGATCAGGGCTAAGGGGGTAGTCCGATCATTTATCCAAAGACCGAATAAATATTTAATCACTAGTTTTTACTTCCCTCCAGTGAAAAATCCAAATAAAGTGAAAATGTTTCCACCCATTCTACGGGATAATGTTTTAAAACTTAAGCCTGTTGAAGGAAATCATATACTGGTTTATCAGACTACGGACTCAAATTTCGAGCTTTTAAAGCTTTTAAAAGAATTTGATGATGAATTTATAATTTATGGATTTCATAAGAATAAGAGAGACGCTAACTTGTTATTTAAAGATTTTAATGAGGATGAATTTTTTGAAGATCTGGCTTCTGCTCGTGCAGTTATAACTAATGGTGGATTCACTTTAATATCTGAAGCTTTATACCTGGAAAAACCTATTTTAAGCATCCCGGTTAAGAAGCAGTTTGAACAGATACTTAATGCTATTTATCTGAGAAGATTGGAATATGGAGAGTTCCATGAGGATCCTGATAAGAATGATATTAAAGAATTTCTAGAAAGACTTGATTTTTATCGAAATAATATAAAAACTAGGTTTAAACATGATGAAAATCAGTCGATATTCCAAGAGTTGGATGAGATACTTAGTAATATCTGTTAAAAAAAAGGGATATATTATTTTTTTTTTTAATCTAAAATTTAGGTGGAAAATAGTAAATGCAGTCTCGCAGAGGAGTTGTTAATCTTCCTTTACATGGGGGTCACGCTCCTAAATGGCTTTTTCATAGGATGGTGAAATTAACTAAAGGCATAACAGAGGCTATACTCTATGAATATGGTTCTGACGAGTTTTTAAGACGTTTATCTGATCCTTATTGGTTTCAAGCATTATCATGTGTAATTGGATTTGATTGGCATTCTTCTGGAACTACTACAACTACTTGCGGGGCTTTGAAGATGGCTCTTAATCCAGAGGAACATGGAATAATTGTGGCTGGTGGTAAAGGCCGTGCATCACGTAAGACTCCTGCAGATATTGAAAAAGCAGCTGATATTTTTTCGTTGTCAACCAATAAAATTGATGATATGATTTATTCCAGTAAATTATCTGCTAAAATAGATAACTCATGTATACAGGATGGTTACAATCTTTATCATCATTCATTTCTTTTAAATGAAAAAGGTGAATGGGCTATTATCCAGCAAGGAATGAATGCGGAAACAAAATATGCCCGTAGATATCACTGGCTTTCGGAGAATGTTATGGAATTTGTTGAAGAGCCTCATCAGGGAATTTGTTGCGATAGAGTTGAAAAAGAATCTTTGGATATGACTGCACAGAAAAGTGATGGTGCTCGCAGAATTAGTGTAGATCTCCTCTGCGATAATCCGGAACACTTGAAGAAGTATTTCAAGGATAAGACTCCTTTAATCAGTGAATCTCAGAGTCAATTAGATGATTACTATCCTGAATTTAAAATGCCCAGACATCATCCCGTGTTGGATATGGATCTCTCAAACCGTGAATTTGAGGTATTAAAAAGAGCATGGGAATTACAGCCATCGGGTTATGAGGAACTGGTTTCGTTGGAGGGTATGGGTCCTAAGAAGATCAGAGCCTTAGCTTTAATATCTGATCTGGTTTATGGTTCAGAGCCGAGTTGGAAGGATCCAGTGAAGTACAGTTTCACTCATGGGGGAAAAGATGGTTATCCTTATCCTGTTGATCGTGAAGTTTATGATAATTCAATACAAACATTAAAAGATGTATTGATTGAAGCTAAATTAGATAAAAAGGATAAATATAATGCTGTTAAACGATTGGAGAAATTAATTATTTAATAAAAATTATTTTTGGCACGAGTTATCCATCTGAAAAATTTAATATTCTTTTATAGGCAGTTAAATAACTGTTTATTACATGATTCCATGAAAATTTCTGTTTAACTCTATTTAATCCTGCAGTAGCAAGTTTTTGTCTCAATTCTTTATCATCAATTAGATCTTTTATTTTTGTTGAAAGTTCAAGAATGTCTCTCTCATTAACAAGCAAACCCGTTTCATTATCTATGATAATATCAGGAATGCCCCCCACTTTTGATCCGATTACGGGCAATCCACATGCCATAGCCTCGAGTAAAACTACACCAAGACCTTCAGTATTGCCTTGTGCATCTGTAATGGATGGAAGAATGAATAAATCAGATGAATTGTATAAATGTAGTAATTCATTGTCTGAAACATTTCCTATTAATTTAACTTCATTTACTAATTTTAATTCATTTATTAAATATTTGAGTTTATTTTCCAAGGGTCCTGATCCAATAATCTTTAATTTAACATTACCATATTCCTTTGAAACTTCTTTAACAGCTTTTATGAGGTATTCAAATCCTTTTCTTTCTATTAAATAGCCAACTGATAATAATTGGAATACATTCTCATTTTTTGGAGAGCATATTGGTTTAAAAAAATTTATGTCAACTCCAAAGGGTATTACTTCAAATTTATCTTCATTTAAACCTAATTTTAAACAGGAATTCTTAGTAGCAGTACTGTTAGTTATGGTATTAAATGAATTATTAACCAGCCATTTTAGGGCAAATAAAGTATGGTAACGTTTAGATAGATGAAATTCTTCACCATGGATGGTGTTTATATATGGAATATTATAAATTTTCTTCAAAAAGAAGGCTCCTAAACCATTGGGTATGGGCCATTGCACATGTATAATATCCATGTTCCTCATTTTTATTAATGAATATAAAATATTAAAGAATAGAAAAGTTAAAACCTGAATTTTAACTAGAAATCCCTCTTTAACATTGTCAATCATTCCTGATCTGCCACTTAACTTCTCAAATCTTTTAGGATAAAAATAATGAAACTTTTCTACATACACTCCTTCCAAATTATATTTAGTCACTCCACCAGTGTGAGGAGCAATCACATGGACTTCATTACCTTGTTTACTAACTTCTTTCATAAGGCGATGCACAAAGATACCATGGGGATCATCCTTAAATTCAGGATAAGCTGATGTGATTACACCAATTTTCATTAAATAAATCCTCTCACATTCTTTAATTTATTCTTTAAATAATAATTCAGTTTTTATATTATTTAGTATTCGTAAAGTAGATGTCACTATTCATTCGGGGTATCATAGCCATCAAAACACATTGTTCAGTGTTACCCATGCGATTTAACATTCCTTGGGAAAGATAACTCACCGCACCCATTTTCTCTCCTAGATCATCGATACCTGTGAGTTCATCCATAATATCCCCCACTTCTCTACCTTTCAACACTTCTTCCATAACGAGTGGGGATATTCAAAACCAGCACTCACTCCTAGGGTTACTTTCTCACCGTCAAAGATGGCACACCATTGCAAATCTATATAACCGGTAATTGTGTGAGGGGTCTTCAAAAGCCCGGATTCAACACCGACACCCAAGTCTACGTATTGTGAATAAGCATTTTTTGCCCGGTTTATAGCACCTTTTATGGTTTGATGTAATCCTATAGGTTGATCCGGCACTCCTGAATCTACTTCGGCTGAATCTACTTTTAAATTATCATAGATTTTCTTTAAAACATTCTCTGTGGCCTGGATTTTCACTGGATTTTGAGATCCTACTCGTACTTTCATAACTAATCATTTTTGATACAAAAATTTATGAATAAAAAATGAATAAAAAAAAATTTTTTAAAGCTTTAGAAACCTTAATATCCTTTAAAAGCATTCCTTTTACATCTATCTCTCCTTTACGTATCCTTGTGGAGGATATGGGTTTACCATCTTCGGATAGAACCATTCTTATAGTTATTATATCCAGAGGTTTCAAACCACTCCTACCCCTCTCTTTATTTATTTGAAGAGCGGTGGGTTTAGTCTCTTCACTCACTACAATAGCCTCAATATCATCCGCGTTTACTGTAGGGCCGTATGGTTCGTCTAGACGAGCTATATAATATTTACCATCAAATTTATTTAATATACTCTTTAATTTTGACATCCTAACGTTGCAAGGTTCAACATTACCCTTTGATCCTGCAAATTCATCGGAAGTAACTCCTATCAAAACTTCCTGGCCAATCTCGAATGCTTTTTTTATAAGCTTTCGATGCCCTTCATGGAATCTATCAAAGGTGCCTCCTAAAGCAACCTTTCGGTACCTTTTCTCTTTCATATTTTTATTTCCTAGTCCATCAGATATCTTGATTATGTTCTAAGTTAAATTATAGTTATGCTGCTGGAACATAATGTGGTTATCAAGGATCTCCGCAAAGTGGATCTACGCTTTGCATCCTGCTATCCTAACCTTTACCGCAGCGCAATGTCATCACTTGGATTTCATATAATCTATGATTTTTTAAATTCAAGGGAAGACGTTTACTGTGAAAGGATAGTTTACCCGTACTCTACTAGTCTTGAGTCAGGAACCACCCTTAAAGATTTTGATTTAGTTAGTTTTTCCCTGCAATATGAGCAGGACTATTTTAATGTATTGGAAATGCTTACTAATGGTGGTATTCCCATAAGAAGAAACGATCGTAGCGGAGATGATCCATTGGTAATAGCTGGCGGGCCATGTGCTAGTTCCAATCCCCTGCCCATGAGTGATTTCATCGATTTGTTTATAGTGGGGGAAGCGGAGATGATTCTAGATCAAGTTTTGGATACTTATAAGGGCCTTGATGATCATAAAAAGGAGATCGACGCTTTCTTAGGTATTAAAGGAGTTTATGTTCCAGATAATCCCGTCAAAATGGTGGTAGTTAAAGATATGAAAAATGCATGGCATCCGATTAATCAAGTTTATCCAGAAACAAATGATAAAAAATTTATACCAGCATTTGGAAAAGCTTTTCTACTTGAAGTCTCACGGGGATGTTCTAGAGGATGTAGATTCTGCATGGCCGGTTGTATATATCGTCCCCGGCGAGAATTAAATCTTAAAAAAATTTTAGATAATGCAGAAAAGTCTCGGAAAGCCACAGGACTTAACAAGGTAGCTCTAATCGGGGCTGCTGTCTCAGATTACTCAAGAGTAGAAAAACTTTGTAAAAATCTATATGAAAGAGATTTTCAGATTACCACTCCTTCTTTAAGAATAGAATCTCTTTCAGAAGATCTTTTAAATATCTTAAGTAGCAGTGGTCTTCGAACCATTACCATTGCACCTGAATCAACCTGGAGAGTTAGAAAAGTTGCAAACAAACCTATAACTGATGATGACATTTTAAACGCTGTTAATAAAGCTTTTATGCATAATTTAAATGTTAAACTCTATTTTATGATAGGTTTACCAGCTGAAACATGTAAAGACTTGGAAGATATTGTTCAACTTATAAAAGACCTGAAAAAATCATATTCACAAGAAAATATCCTTAAGATAAGTGTGAATCCTTTCATACCTAAACCTCACACTCCCTTTCAATGGGAACATTTTGATTTCAACTCTTTAAAGGATAAAATGCATTATCTTAATTCGAAACTTAAATCTAAATCCTTTAAAATGGAGAATCTTAAAGTTTCATTGATACAATATGTTTTATCTATGGGTGATTTTAAAGTAGGGGATTTGATAGAAAAAACTATTAAGAGAAGAATTCCGATAACTGATTGGAAAGATAATATGCCTCATTATAATCTTGATAATACGCTACCATGGAAAAATATTGAAGTAGGAGTTAAAAAAGAATTTTTGAAGGAAGAATATCAGAAAGCTTGGGATGGTGAGCTCACTCCATGGTGTGAGACTTTTGGATGTTATCAGTGTGGAGCTTGTGAAAAAAAAATTTTAATTTAAATTTCTAATCTTAGATTTATTATTTCAATTTAGGATCATGATTTTTTTTAAATTCTCTTTATTAATTTTCTAATCTGTCTAATGAAGTTAGCCAAAAATATCTCATCTAATCGAACTTGTTTTGAAAAGAAGTCTCTACCTAATATTATATCTCGTTTAACAGTCTTTATTTCAGTGCGTGGGGCGTATTTAATGTATATGGGTATTCCTAGAAGTATTAGGATGCTTCCAATAATGATCTGACTAATAGCGGTCTGAGCTATCATATAAATGCAAACTATAATCCCTAGAACAGGCACTATGCTGGGAAGTCTTATGCCGCCACTGAATTTCTTCCGTAGTGGAAATACGGAAATACAAGTGATTAAGTAACAGAATAGAATGGTGAAAACTGAGAGGATGATAAGCTGACTTATTGTGCCTAATATGGCAGCTATTAGGGTTATAGTATTTTGGATTATCAATGCAATGTAAGGAGTTCTGTATTTGGGATGTACTCTAGCGAAAAAGTGAGGTAATAGGCCATCACCAGCCATTGCATAAGGAATTCGAGCTGATGTTAAAATTCCAGCCTCATCAGATCCTGATATTGAAAAAAGAGCACCCAACGCTAAAATAAGTGCGCCTACAGATCCTAATAATACATATCCTGCAAGAGCCAGTGGAGCTGTTGTATTAGAGAGAATCATCCAAGGTATAGTTCCTATAACTACGAAATTGGTAATCACATAGAAGAGGGTGATTATACCCATTCCTAGGCCTATAGCTAATGGAATTGTTTTTTTAGCATTAATAATCTCGTCAGTAGGGATGGTTACTAATTCGAATCCTATATAAGCCCAGAATATGAGTATCAATGCACTTCCCAATCCTCCGAATCCTAATGGTAGGAAAGGAGTATAGTTAGCAACAAGTAGTGAAGGTTTAATAATGAAATAAGCGATTCCTATGATGGTTAATAATATTATTGGAGTAACTTTTATAATTGTTAATACATCATTAACCCTGCCTGCTTCTTTTACGCCAATATAGTTTATTATTGTAAGTAATAGGACGAATAACGCTTTAATTATTATTTGAATAATTTGAGGCATATGTGGGTAGAAATATGCAATATAAGCCACGAAAGCTAAGGGAAATACGGCTATACCACTCCATTCGGCAATTATAAGAGACCATCCTACCAAGAATCCCCAAAAATCTCCAAAAGCTTCTTTAGCGTAGGCGTATGGGCCACCAACACGTGGAATAATAGATGAACATTCAGCGAAGCTTAAAGCTATAGTAATAGCCATTAATCCTGCTATGACCCAGGCGAGTATCGCTGCTGGTCCTAATAAGCCTGCTCCAAAGGCTGCTGCAATGTAGATGTCTGCACCTACTATGGCACCAATAACTAAATTCATTACATCGAAAAAACTAAGAGCTGCTTTTAACTCTGGCATAATTTTTTTTATATTATAGAAGATAAAAATAGATAATGGTAATTTTCATGGAGCCTTCAAGAAGAGTCAAACTAATAAATCTTTCAGGAATAAGGAAAATGTTCGAATTAGTTGGAGAGGATTCAATTAACTTAGGGTTAGGAGAACCAGACTTCGACACTCCTTACCACATAATAGAAGCTGCAAAAAAAGCTTTAGATGAAGGATTTACTCATTACACTGTAAATAAAGGTATTATAGAACTTAGGGATGCTATATCAACTAAATTAGGTAAAGAAAATAGGATAACTGCCAATCCAGAATCCATAATTGTAACTGTAGGGGCAAGCGAAGCACTTCATCTGGCTCTTCAAGCATTAATAAATGAAGGAGATGAAGTATTAATCCCAGACCCTGGTTTCGTATCCTATGATGCATCAGTGAAATTAGCCGGTGGAGTATCAATTCCAGTAAGACTTAAAGAAGAGGATGGATTTAGAATGACTCCTGAAAGAGTTTTGGAGAAGATTACACCCAGAACCAGGGCCATAATATTAAATTCACCATCAAATCCCACGGGCAGTGTTATGAAAAAGAAAGATGTAAAAGTTATGGCTGAAATAGCTGATGATCTTGGCTTAGCCATAATATCTGATGAAATATATGAAAAAATAATTTATGATGAGAAACATTATAGTCCTGCCAGATTTTCTGAAAATGTTATTACCATAAACGGATTTTCTAAGTCCTATGCAATGACTGGATTTAGAATAGGATATGTTACATCTACTCCTAATTTAATCGAGGAAATGTTGAAGGTACACCAATATGTCACGGCTTGCGCCAGTTCCATATCACAGAAAGCTGCACTTGCTGCTCTGGAAGGTCCTCAGGATAGTATCAATATTATGGTAAATGAGTTTAGAAGAAGAAGAGATCTTATCCTCCGTAGGTTAAGGAGTATGGGAATTAGCTGCGTAAAACCTCAGGGAGCATTTTACATTTTTCCTAAAATAAAATATCCCGAGAATTTCGTGGCAGATGCACTAAAAAAAGGCGTAGTGCTAGTACCGGGAAGTGCATGTGGAATTTATGGACAGGATCATGTCCGATTATCATATGCCACATCTTATGAAAAAATAGAAGAAGCTATGGATAGATTAGAAAATATATACTCTTAATTCGATTAAAAGAATAAACATCGAAATATTCGATTTAGTTATTTGATTAAACTTTTCTAAAAACATTTTTATTTATTAATGGAGAATTTTTTTTATGAAATTTACTTTTGCTGATAGAATGAAAAATATACCCCGTTCCTTTGTAAGGAAATTCTAAAAGTTACGGAGGATCCGGATATAATATCTTTTGCTGGAGGCCTTCCCCATCCCCTATCATTTCCTGTGGATGAAATAGCAGCCGCATCATCCAAAGTTTTAAAAAAAGAAGGAGATAAAGTTCTTCAATACAGTACTACAGAAGGATATAGGCCTCTTAGAGAATACATAGCCAAAAATTATTCTCGAAAGGGTTTGAAAGTGCAAGCTGAGGAAATACTTATAACTAATGGATCCCAGCAATGTCTTGATCTTATTGGTAAAATATTTGTAAACAAAAGTGATGGAGTGCTTTTAGAACAGCCCACTTATTTAGCTGCCATTCAAGCATTTAGTTTGTTTGAACCGCAATTCAAATCAGTTCCACTACTGAAAGATGGAGTGGACACAGAATACCTTCAAAAAACTCTTCTTAAAGATGATATAAAGTTATTCTACGCGGTTACTAATTTTCAAAATCCCACAGGCATAACTTATTCTAAAAATAAGAGGAAGGAGATGGCAGAAATTCTTGAAAGTCATAACACAGTATTAGTAGAGGATAACCCTTACGGGGATATAAGGTTTATGGGGGAAGATTTGGCTCCTGTTAAATCTTATATTCCTGAATCAGTACTTTTCGGTTCATTTTCAAAGATTATCTCACCGGGAATGAGATTAGGATGGATAGTAGCGCCGGAAGAAATGATGGATAAGTTAATCATTGTCAAACAGGCTTCAGACCTTCATTCTAATTATTTCGCTCAAAGAGTGGTTTATCAGTATCTTCAGGATAATGATGTGGAGAATCATATTCAGAAGATAAGAAAACTCTATAAAGATGCAAAGGGATCTGATGGTGGATGCTATAGAAAGTCAATTCCCTCCGGAAGTGGAATACACTAAGCCTGAGGGAGGAATGTTTCTATGGGTTACTCTCCCTAATGATATATCATCTTTGGAGCTTTTTGAATTAGCTTTGGGTGAGAAAGTGGCTTTTGTACCGGGGGAAGCCTTTTATGTTAACAATCCGCAGTCAAATACTTTAAGACTCAATTTCTCAAATTCAAACCATGAAAAGATTACAGAAGGCATAAAGAGATTAGGAATTGCAATTGAAAAATTAATGAATCATTAAAACAAATATAAATATAATTTAGAAAGAAATGGTTGGTGAAATTATATGGAAAAAATTGATAAGGATAAACGTAACCAGATATTTGATGAAATTGTAAGTTCAAGACATTCTATACGAGCTTTTAAAGAAGAAAAGCCTCCAAAAGAATTGATAGAAGGAATAATAGAAGCGGGGATGTTGGCACCTTATGCTGCAGCTGCAGTTGGTGATAAACAAGATTTCAGGCGTTTCTTTGTCTTTGAAAAAGACACTAATAGTATAAAAACTTTAGCTACGCGAATGAAGAATAAAGCTGCAGAGGGAATCCAACATTTTGAAAATTTAATAGTAGAAAAGCCATTTATGAAATCTAAGTTTCAACCTTTCTTAAAACGGCTTAATATGGTCGTAGATAAAGGAGTTCCTGGAGTGAATACTGCTCCTTACTTTATTATAGTTGCTGAACTTAGAGGCATTCCACCAGCTGAACAGGAATCATTAGCTCATGTATTGGAGAATATGTGGCTTAAAGCAACTGCATTGGATTTAGGGTTTCAGTTAATATCTTTAACTAGTCAGATGGCGGAAGATGATGAATTAATGAAACTTTTAGGGCTTCCTGTAAATAAATTTGCTCTAAATGGTTGTGCCATAGGATACCCTGCAATTACACCTTCTGCTACCCCACGCCCGGATACTCTGAAGGCCACTCGATGGATGGAATAAAAAAAAATTTCATTATGGGCTTAAAAAAATGTCTTATTCAACCCATATAAAATTAAAGCCAGTGGCTCCTTACAATTTTGAATTAAATGCTAGGATATTCACGGGTGGAGATCCCCAGATCAGTGGGTATGAGAACGGTAAGTTTTGGCAGGTTATAAATGTAAACAATGTATTAATTCTTGTTATTGTGAAATCAACAGGAACGGTTGATGAACCAGAGTTATCAATTACATTGAAGTCTGATAAAAAAATTACTGATGAGGACCTAAAATCAGCAGAAAATATCATTATTTCCATGTTTAATTTGAATTTTGACCTTAAAGAATTTTATGAATACATGGAAAACGATGCAGTGATGTCAAAGTTAATTCAAAAACTTAGAGGACTGAATAGCCGTACAACTCCAACTGTTTTTGAATCTCTTGTTTCCTCAATAATTGAACAACAAATTTCACTTAGAGCTTCCCAGAGCATAGAGAGACATATGATTAAAGATTATGGAGATGAACTCCCTATAAATGATGAGGTTTATTATGCTTTCCCAACTCCACAAAGATTATCAAAACTAATTAAAGAGAAATTACGTGAATCTGGACTGAGTTTAAGAAAATCAGAGTATATTATAGATATATCAAAGCTTATTGTAGATGGAAAATTAGATTTAGATCATTTGAAGGAATATAAAGATATAAATAAAATTATAGACGAATTAAGTCAGTTAAGAGGTGTTGGTGAATGGACAGCCCATCTTACGGCATTAAGGAGCATGCACCGTCACAGAGCATTTCCTGCTGATGATTTAGGCTTAAGAAGATCTATATCCCACTTCTACTGCAATGATAAAAAAATTACTGCAGATGATGCACGGAAAATTGCAGTTAAATGGGGTAAATGGAGAGGTCTTGCAGGTTTTTATTTGATTGCAGGAGAAATGAGAGACATCAAGATATAAAAAAAATGATATTTCAATAAGAAATGGTTATTTTTTTTAATTTGGAAGGGTTTAACTCCCTCCATTTTTTTTATTGATCAATTGATAAGTTCTTTCATTGAACTTGGCAGACTATAAAATCCTTATTTTCATATACTACTTTTATGTAGTTGGGAAGTATCTCATTAATATTAGAGTGGATGTCTTCACTGTAATAATATATGTTATAAAATTCAGCATCATAACTCAATTTATAAAGTGTTCCATTAGTAGAATTGAGAGATAATCTTTTATCTAATACAATGTAATAAACTCCATTTTGTTTAAGGGTTGATTCAGGAGTATTATTACTGAAATTATCGAAACTGACATCACTAGTAAGAGACATCCCTGTTTGAGTAGTCACAAAAGAGAGTGGAAATAAATCATTAGACATTATAGATTTACTCTTATCACCATATTCATTGAACCACCTTGCCAGATCTATCTCTGAAGAAGATGGTGGTGCAATTTGAAATGTTCCGTATTGATTTGATATATTAAAAGAAAAATTATTTGGATCATTAACAATTATAATTCCACTTATTGTAGCTAATGTAAATATTATTATTAAAAACGCGGTTCTATAGTTTGGGGATGAGAATTTTTTATAATCCTTGAGTTTATAGTAGACCCAACTTACACCAAATCCTCCTAGAATGGAAAGGGGTATTAATATGTAAACAAGCAAACGATAGGATATAACGTTTACACCAAACACATAGGCATAGCTCACTAAAATCATGAGGATTGCCCAGCTAAGTATGAATACATCTTTTTTCCGTCTTTTTTTAATTGCAATAATTGTTCCTGTTAAGGCGAATATTAAAACCAGATAACTTAGGTTCCATAGATAACTTAATATTCCTAGTGGCTGATTAGTGGTAAGAGAAGTACCATAACCGGTGCCTGCTTTAATCTCTTCATTTATAATACTGTGAATAAAGTTTGGTGATACTATAAGTAATGCTACAACTCCTATTACAAATATTGTTATTAGACATAAGAAAAAGGCACAATAATTTTTTAAAACACTGGTATTTCGGTAAAAAAATAATTCAATAAGTGTAAAAAGGGTTATTATTAAAAATAAAATTAAGGTAGCCGCTTGATGGATTAAAGCAACAATTATAAATATTGATCCCGCTAAAATAGCGTATTTAAACGATTTTATTTTTATAGAATAATAATAGAAATAAACGGATAAAGGAAGAAATATTAACGCTAAGTTTTCTGGTAAGGGATAAATCAAACGATTTCCTAATAGGAAACTGGATATAATTAAAAATCCAGCAGCTATTCCTGCAATGGTCCCATAAAACTTGCGGGTTACATAAGAAACAGATAGTACTATGAACATTACTATGAATGGTTGTAGAAATCTGGCGATTTGGAAGTAATTTACTTTACTTATGGCTCCTAAAGCAACTATTAGAAAATGGAAAAGGGGAGGGTAACCTATTTCCTGTCCAAAAGGCGCATTTAAGAGGGGATCTTTTAATACAAATCCATATTTTGCATAAACTTGGGCATATTGTACATGATAAATTATATCCCAGCTTAGAGGCCACTGATACTTTAGAGTAGGAATTAATGCTAAAAAAAAGACTATTATGGCAGGTATGATCCAAATCAGACTCTTAAAAAGATTTTTGTTAATATTCATTTTATATCACAATTAAATAAATAATATTTGAGATTTTAGAATAATTAGATTATATCAGTGTAAGTTAAAAAATTTCATGTTTTTATTGATAATTTTATAACCCAAATTAGAACATTTAAAGAAAAAATAGCACTATATTTTAATATGAAGGAACATCCAATTTAGTCTTTTTACTGGTTTTTTCTTGAAAAACCAATACATTTACATCAAAAATTTATTTTAATTAAAATTTCATACATTAAGGATCATTCCAGTCACTTGCAATTAGTCCTTAAATAATAGGACCAGTAACCCGTAAATTCTCCATAACTATTTGCAATCTTATTTAAACTTTCTTCGTTAGTATCCTGACCATAAAGTCTTCGGGCATAATTCATGAGCATTTTATCATGATGTGTGGAAAGTTCTTCCATTCTCCCAAGAGCTCTTACAAGTTCTAAGTGGGCTGAATATTCTCCAATTCCTTTTATATTTAAAAGCCAATCTTTTACTTCTTCTATAGGAGCTTTTGTTAGGAAATTTTCATTAACATCGTCAAAAGCAGTAGCAACCGCCATTAAATATTCTGATTTCCTTTTATTTTTTATGATAGATTGTAGTTTTTCTACGCCCAAATTTGTTACTTGATGTGCATTGGGGAAAGTCCAATAATCAACTTCATCAACTTGAATATTATCACCAACAGCTTTAGTAAGCCTATCTTTCATTAAGTGGGCTACTTTCATTGATATCCTCTGGCTTAACACTGCCCAGGCCGCTCCCTCAAAAGGAGTTAAAAATTTAACCTGATGTAGGCCATAGAGATCTTCCAAAACAGGGTTGAACTTAATATCTTCCCTTCCCAGAGCATAAAATGGTTTTAAATCATCTTCCAAGCTTAGATAAAATTTTATTCTTTCTAAAAGATCAAATTTTTATTTCATCTCTAATTTCATCATATGCATATAAATTGTAAGATAATACAGGTTTTTCAACTGTTCCAATATCCTTAACTTTAAAAGCCATGGTCATTTTTTTCAGATAAACTGCCTTAGTTAATGAAGCGCCTGAAATGGTCTGTTCATCACTTGTTGGTGAAAACATACCTGCAAAACTTAAAGATTTAGAAAAATCAAAAGGAGGCGTAGGAAACAGTTTTCCACTAATTTTATAAATTGTCATAATTTTTCCATTGTGGATTTTTATAAACAAATTATATGTTTTTTTGAGAACGCCGGGGACGGGATTCGAACCCGCGAGATCCAAAGGATCATTGGCTTAGCAGGCCAACGCCGTACCAGACTGGGCCACCCCGGCATAAGTAAATGTTTGGTTAAATAAATTATGAATTCAAAATTTAAAGTGTTGATCAAAACTTCTGTACATCTTGAGATAAAAGCCTTTTGCATTTAAATTTATGGATCAAAGATATTCTAAGATTTTTTTTCATTTATTAGTTAATTTTTCCAACTGTTTTTTGGAATATAGATGTGAAATTTTTAGATAATATATTATGAAAATAATGGGCGTGTTCAAGAGTGGACAAATCTTCCAGAAGTTGGTGATCCAAAAATCGAGCTCCGCCCCGTTGCTCCACAAGCATCAGCTGTCCAGAGTAGAGCTGCTTCTTCCCAGAACTGACACGTTTCCCTGGTTAAAATAGTTAATTTCGGCCCTACAGTCGAAATCCGATTACCACTGATCCTGCGGGACAGGGTTTCTACGCTGAATTTTTGGGCCAACAACCAGTTAATATGCCGCCTCTTGAACTTCGACCGCGCCGTATAGGGGATATGCGCTTACAGAGGACCCCTAACCCTCCAGTCTAGCCTATTATTAGTTTAGACTTTTTACTATTTTAAGCTTACGATCATTTATTCCACCATTAAAAATTTAATAATATTTTTTCATAAAAGTAAAA
>PMWA01000102.1 GCA_003166335.1 Methanobacterium sp.
GTTCAATTGAATCCATTATAGGGTTAATTACAGAAGGATAACTCTCTTTTTTAATTCGAACTGACTCAACTAATTCACGAGTGTTACTTTCTCTATCAGTGTACCCTATAATAAGAGAAGGATTCCAATTTAAAGGTAGATGAGTTATTTCCTCAGAATTCCTGGACAGATATATAACACCACCATAAGTACTTAATGTAGTATCAATGGGGCTTGCAGCACCCTGAACATCTAACTCTACCTGATGAGCGTAATTTGCTATCTCATCTTTTTTAAATTCCAGTTTATTATAAAATGATAGTGCAGTGATCGTAGCGACAGTGACCGCTGCTGATGACCCTAAACCCGACCCAATGGGTATTTCTAAATCCACATTGATATCCATTCCATTCTGCTTCTTTAATCCACTTAGTTGATTTACTTTCTTTAATGATTTGGAAATGTAATCCAAGATTCCTTTGTTGATCTGTTTCTCGTGTATTACATCATTTTCAGGTTCTAGGTATTCTGAAATACCCAATCCAGGCACCTCAACATGTGTCTTTGAATCTATTCTTTCCCGAATTTTTACTCGGGCTTTTTTATCAATTGCAACTGCTATGGCAGGTTTACCATAAATTACAGCATGTTCTCCAAAAAGAATGGCCTTACCCGGTGCAGATGCTATAACTTGCATTTGAAATTTACCTCCAGATCTTCAAAAGATATCTGGAAACATTTGTAAATGTTAATAATATAAGAAAATTTTTTGCAATTAATAGATTTGTTAATAAGTTTAAGTCCTACTATTAAATTGTAAAAGGTTTTGAAGTACACTATTCATTTAATTAAATTTTGTATTTTATGTTTTTTTATTCTATAATTGCTGATGCATATCCTACTACGGCTGTTTTATCACCTGTTATATCACCACTAGTAGCATACTTTAAAATTTCAACTTTCTCAGCACCTAATAATTTTGAGAATACTAAAGCAACTGTGACTGGTCCATATCCACACATGGTAATGTTTAATTCGCTTATGCGTTTAATCATCAATTTTTCATCCAATTTTTTAATAGCATCTAAAACCAGCCTGTCATTGTTGGCAGCTATTTCTTGGGGTTTGTAATGAGTGAAATCAGTACTTGCTATAATCATTACATCTCTACCCAGTTTTCTGCTAGTTTCAGCTATAGATGCACCTACTTCCGTTGCGGTTTCCAGATCCTGCATCCACATACAAATGGGTACTATTTGAAAATCCTTATTCCATCTTTGAGCTAAATATTGTAAGAATGGTAATTGGACTTCACAGCTATGTTCTTGTAAATGTGCTGATGGTTCTGAATCTATAATAGGTGCTTGATTTATTAATTCTGCTGCAAATTCATTATCAATCTCCACTAAACCTAATGGAGTTTGCCATGAGCCTTCCGTCATTGTGGAGACGCCAGAGCCAATGCCAGTGTGATTAGGACAGATTATTATAAAGGTTTCAGGTAAACCATCTTCTGCTATTTTAGAATAAGAATGAGCAGCTACAGGTCCTGAATAAAGGTATCCTGCATGTGGTGCTATAACACTCTTTAATTCTCTTTTATCTCCTAAATAATCTGGAATTTGTCCGGGTCCTAATTGATGTTGGAAACACCATTCTATTCTTCTTTTTAAAGAATCAGCATCTCCTTCATAAAAAGTTCCTGCTACTGCAGGTTTTCTTATCATGAAAATCACTTGTCCTTTTCAAATTTTTTTTATGACTTAAAACCTATTTATTAAAATCCCATCAGTTATTATTTATTTATATTTTAAGCTCAAAATCTGTTGGTTCAATATCAAGTTCCTGGTCTTCATTTAACATTCCTTTCTCTCGCATCATTTGGCGTGCTAGTAACCAGTAAACTAGTGCAATGGCTTTTCTTCCTTTGTTATTAACTGGTATTACTATATCCACATTTCCTAGGAGATTTTCGGTATCACATAATGCTACTACTGGTACTCCAATCTGTCTAGCTTCTATTATAGCCTGAGAGTCTGATCGAGGGTCGGTCACTAGTATTACTTTGGGTTCTATGAATTTAGCGTAAGAAGGATTAGTGAGTGTCCCAGGAATGAATCTTCCCGGAATGGTACGTGCGCCAGTAACCTCCCCAAACTTTTTAACAGGTGCTTGACCATATTGTCGAGTGGAAACTACTAAAATATCATCTGGGTCGAATTTAGACAGGAACTTTGCTGCCGCGGTTATTCTGTCGTTAGTTTTTCTAACATCTAATACATAAAGACCGTCTGATCTTACCCTATATATATATCGCTCCATATCCTTTGTTTTCTGTTGAGTGCCGATGTGTAAACCAGCTGCTAAATATTTATCTAATGGAATTAAAAGTTCTGACAAACTTATCACCTCTATTTAAAACTTACATTTTTAAACCAGTTTTTTAACCCTTTAAATTTTCTCTCAATTGAATTTCTAAGAAATTTGTATCTCCTTGTTTCAGTTAAACGTTTTAGAGGGATTTAAATATTCTAAAATGAAATTTTTTTTATAAGAGCAGGTTTTCCCTAGTTTAATCTATTTTTTTTATAATCGAAATTTTATGATTATCTAAAATGAAATTTTTTAAAGCAAATTTTTGATTCAGTTATTTATTAATTCTGAGAAATTATGGAATATTAATGGAAATTAAATTTTTCTTTAATCTTCCTCCACAGTCACTGCTCCATTAGGACATACGTCCATGCAAACCTCGCATAAACTGCATTCATCTACATCACTTATAGCAATTATCTCTCCGTCAATAATTAGAACTTCCATAGGACATACATCTACACATTCCGCACAATTTGCACCTTCACATTTTTCATGATCTATTGTTATTTTAACCATTTTCATCTCCCATTTGAATCTTTATTTTTTCCATCAAAAATGAATGTAAAAATATTTTAGATCTATTTTTGGAAATATTTAATAATAAAAGTTCTAGCGGTATTTACCAATTCTAGACATGCTAACATTGTTTATTTCTTTCTCTATTCTAATGAGTTCATTGAGTTTAGCTATACGTTCACCGCCCACTGCACCTGTTTTAATGATCGGACAGGAAAATGCAACCGCTAAGTGAGCTATAGTCTCATCAGTAGTTTCACCAGAACGATGAGAAACAACAGGCACGTATTTATTATTTCGAGCCAGTTCCACAGTGTTATAAGTATCAGTGAGTGTTCCAATTTGATTAGGTTTTATGATGATAGAATTGGCGGCATGTTTATCAATACCCTCTTGTAATAACTCCGTGTTGGTTACAAAAATGTCATCTCCACAGATGATACATTTTTTACCCACTTTACGGGTGAGTTCAGTGAATCCTTCAAAATCATCTTCACGTATAGGATCCTCTACGAAGAAAAATCCATAGTTATCTATGATCTCTTCTACAAAATCAACCTGCTCGCTAGTGGACCTTTCTACGCCTTCTCTTTGATAAATGTACATTTCCTTAGATGGATCCCACATTTCACTAGCAGCTAAATCCATAGCTGGTTTCACTTCCACCCCTGTTTCATCACTTACAATCTGACAGGCTTTAACCTGAATTTCCAATGCTTCTTCATTTGTAAGATTGGGAGCCCATCCCCCTTCATCGCCTTTGCCACCAGTAAAAGAATTATCTTTAGCTGGGATTAATTCCCTGATTTTTTTATGTACATTAACATTAGTGAATACAGCTTCAGTGATATTTTCAGCACCTACTGGAATTACTAAGAATTCCTGTATGTCGGGAGCATTACGCCCAGCATGAGCTCCTCCGTTAATCATGTTTCCTAATGGGTAAGGTATTTCAGTAGGCATGTTCCCTCCTAAAAAGCGGTAAAGTGGCATGTTATAAGATGATGCTGCAGCTTTAGCCGTGGCCATGGAAACTGCTACTGTAGTGTTACCACCTATTGATGATAAATTTTCTGTACCATCTATCTCCCTTAAAACCATATCTATTTCATTTAAATCTTCAGCATCCATTCCAATAAGTTCTGATGAAATTATATCTTCAACCTCACCTATTATTTTGTCAACTCCACCTGCAGGGAAGGCAACAACTTCATGAGCTCCAGTACTGGCTCCGCTGGGAGCTGCAGCCCTTCCGAAACCATTCCATGTAATTACATCTACTTCCACGGTGGGGTTTCCTCTACTATCCAAAATCTTTCTTACACGCACATCTTCAATAATACTATCCACAAAAAACACCTCTTTTTAGGAAAAATAGTGGTTGATTAGGGTTATTTGGATGTTAATAACTGAGTATTTATTTTATTTACAATTATATTTAAAAAAACTACTTTTATTTAACTAAGACACCTACTTTTAATGGGATTACATTCTCTTTTAATTCTAATGTTGCAATATCAACGGGATCGATGGAACCTGAAATATCCACTAATGGAGTTGCACCTAATGATAGTTGAAGAGCTCTGGCACCAATTAATCGTGCCTTTTCAAATCGAGTGAGTTTTATTGGAGTAACCTTTTTTTTAACCATAATAACTACTTCCATAAATAAATTTTTTTTTATTCCTCAAATTTTTTTTTAAATGAATAAATATTTTCATAATATTGAATTAAAAGATGGGGCCGCCGAGATTTGAACTCGG
>PMWA01000034.1 GCA_003166335.1 Methanobacterium sp.
ATATTTAAATCTATCCAAAAAAATTAATCAATAAATTAAAAATTATTTTATGCCCATCCATCAGAGATAATTCATTTTTATAACAAAGAATTCAAATCCTGAACAGGATATAGAAAACCATTTCTAGCAGCTTTTAACATATTATCTTTCTTGATAAAATCGAGGGAGTTTTTAAGAGCACCCAAACAGGTGAATATTAATAATGTGGGCAAGCTTATTCTGGTTACTCCATATTTTTTTAAATCATTAATAGAAAAATTTTCGATGTTATAATGCAATCCTGCAGCAATACTAATTGGCCCTTTAACTTCTTGAGTTATGGTTTTTACCTCATCCAGAGTTTCGACATAGGTTATAAAAGCAATATCCGCCCCTGTTTCAAGATATTGATTAGCCCGATCTATTGCCAGTTCTAATCCCGTTGATCTATCCACAGTTGATCTCAAGGCATCAGTACGGGCATTTATGATAAAATCAGGATTATCCATAACATCAGCGGTTTCCCGGGCCACACTGATTTTTTGTTCCATTAAATCACTATCCACCACTGAGACCTTTTTCTTTCCGTTAGGTATCTGATCTTCTAAGTTAACACCAGCAACTCCAATCTGCATAAATCTCTCTAAAGTATTTATTACTTCTTCGGGACTGCCGTATCCATCTTCAGCATCAGCCATGACCGGTATATTAACTGATCTACAATTCTGTGTGTCCATTCAATATTTTCATCTAAAGAAACATCAATCTCTTTTTTATATCCTGCTGCAATGGAAAAACTATAACCTGAACATTGAACGGCTTTAAATCCCGTATTTTCAATTAGTTTAGCACTTATGGGATCGTATGCGTCGGGTATGATCAAGGTTTCGTCAGAATTTAAAAGATTTTTAAGTATTCCACTTTTACTCATAAATATTCTCCATTTCAAATTTCTTACCCATTAAATTTCTTTATTTAAATTTCCTACTTATTATTCTTGTCTTATAATACTAAGACCATTCAATGAACAGGAAAAAAATATTGACCTTTAAAATTTAACATATTTCCTCAAAGAATAATGAACTAGGAGTTTAATTTCTAAGCCAATTTTTTAAAGAAACATGCACTTCAAGTGTAAAATAATTCACTTTACAGGTAAAATAATCAGAGGTGTTAAATCAGAGATCTTACATAATATGTTAGGTGATCAATCATGTTGAAAATAGATTTTAACACGGAAAATATGGATAAATGTCTCTGTCCGGATTGTCCTGTACAAATAGGGAGTAACTGTGTAAAGGATGAAATTAGGAAAATTGAAGAAATCCAATCAGAGGATGTAGATGCTGGAGTTATGATAGAACCAGAAGAAGTGCCGAAACTTTACTGCGCAACAGGCAAAACAAACTGTAAAGATTTATATACCCATGAAGAATGTCAATGCCCTAACTGCGATGTATGGAAGGAGAATGATCTTGAAGTTAGAGGAGCACCCGCTTATTTTTGCATTAATGGACGTGCTGTGGAATGTTGTAAAATAGTCACTGATGATGAGGAACATAAAGCTAAACTACGAGGTCTAAGGCGGACTTATTACACACCAATCTAGAAAATTTATTTGAAAAAAATATATGATAATAGTTATTTTAAATGGAGAATGGGAGAAAAAAAATGATAGCTCAAAAAGTTAAAGAAAAGGTTTTAATTATTTGCTACCACAATTCAGCCAGATCCCAAATGGCTGAAGGAATTTTAAAATCATTATATGGTGAATATTATGATGTTTACAGTGCCGGTAGTGATCCTACCATTGTTAATCCCTATGCAATAAAAGTATTGGCAGAGTTGGATGTTGATATATCAGAAAATCGATCCAAAAGTCTTAAAGAATTTGATGGCTTAGAATTTGATTACGTGGTAACAGTATGTGGTGGAGAAGAAGCAGCAGCATGTCCATATTTCCCGGGAGGAAAAAAATATCTCCACCAATCATTTGAAGACCCCGCTTCAGTTGGTGGAACTGATCAGGACAAAACTGAAGCATTCAGAAGAAGCAGAGACGAAATTAAAGAATGGATAAAAAACACTTTTAAAGTTGAATGAAGTGTTTATATAAATTCAAATAACCTACCTTAATGGTGACGAGGACCCCGAATTAAACCCTACACTTTTAAAAAAAAATTGAAATGTAATACTAGTTTTAATTTTATCAATATTATTGGAGGAGTTTTTAATGCCAATGGAACATGTTGATGGGAAAAATGAAGTTAAAGTAGTTCTTTATGCTTTAAGTACTTGTGGATGGTGTAAGAAGACTAGAATGCTTCTTGAAGAATTAAATGTTGAATATGATTACATATATGTGGACCTTTTAGAGGGTGACGAACGAAATGAAGTTATAGAACAAGTAAAGAAATGGAATTCTCAGCTTTCATTCCCAACGCTAGTGATAAATGATGAAGAAACTATCATTGGATTCGATGAAGAAAGGACCAGGAGTCTGTTAAATGAATAATATTATAAATAGTGATCTCATTCCAGTTGATGAGCTAATAATTATTATGTGGAGTTGCAGAAACAGATTGAATCATCTGGTTACCGCTTAAATCCAGATTTTGAATTCACCGAATCACTCCTAAAGAGTATAATCATAAATGAGAAACGTTATGGTTATGGGGCTTGCCCATGTAGATTGGCGGTTAATGATAAAAAGGAAGATTTAGATATCATCTGCCCGTGCGACTACCGAGACCCTGATCTGGATGAATACGACGCTTTTAATTGTGGGTTATACGTTTCAGGTGAAATATTTAAAGGTGAAACGAAATTGAAATCTATTCCGGAAAGAAGACCCTCACCAGAGGAACGTGAAATCTTAAGGACTAAATCCATCAGTGAAATCATATCATCTTCCTCGACACCTATATGGAGATGTAAAGTTTGCGGATATTTATGCGCCAGGGGAGAACCACCAGAAATTTGCCCAATATGTAAAGTAGAAAGAGAACGATTTGAACTTTTCAAATAGAAAACCCAAAAATTGGATAAATTTACTACATCAAAAATTTGTAAAAATCTTAAAAAAAAATAAAGGCTGGAAAGCTATGAGTGAAAAAAACTTGAAAAATAGGGATTTAAATTATTTTTATAACATAGCTCGGAATTTGCTTGAAGATTTTTATAATTGTGATTGTAAACCTGGCTGGATATGTACCCCTGAGAAGTTTGGAGCTACCATGGGCCTGGGTGCTGCTGGACAGGGAAAGACGTTTGAGGCTAATTATAATACTCTCCATCAATATCGTTTGAAGATGAATTTAATTAAAGCACATCATGAGC
Organism: Methanobacterium sp.; assembly: GCA_003166335.1. Classification (GTDB taxonomy): domain Archaea; phylum Methanobacteriota; class Methanobacteria; order Methanobacteriales; family Methanobacteriaceae; genus Methanobacterium_A. The sequence continues at coordinate 3,319 of PMWA01000034.1, forward strand.
CTGAAATGTCGACTTCAATATTTGGAAAAGATTTAACCATTCCTGTAATGGGTGCTAGTGTTTCAGGAGTTAAATTGAGTATTAATGATATAATTTCTGAGGATGATTTTTACTGGGGGCTTATGAAGGGAGCTCGAGATTTCGGGTCCATCGGAATGGTGGGTAATACTCCGGCTTGTCCTGATGATTTAGGGATCACTGTTGCTGGGAGGAATGGTGGATGGGGTATTCCAATTATTAAACCGCATTCACAGGAGGAGCTCATTAAGCTATTCCAATTGGTTGAAGAATTAGATGTAATTGCAGTGGGAGTTGATCTGGATGGGGTGGGATCTCAATTCTGGAATGCTCATGGAAAACCGCTTTATCGGAAAACTGAACACGAACTAAGGGAATTAGTGGATTGTACTGAAAAACCAGTGATCTTCAAGGGTATTATGAGTGTTGAGGACGCGGTTAAGGTAGCAGATTCCGGTGCCAGTGCCTGTTATGTTTCAAATCATGGCGGTAGACCTATGGATTGTGGTCAAGCCGTAGCGGATGTCCTCCCCGATATTGCAAAGGAGATATCTGGGAAGATCATTATTTTAGCGGATGGTGCCGTGAGAACTGGATTTGATGTTTTAACGGTTCTGGCTCTTGGTGCGGATGTGGTTTTGATTGGCCGGCCTCTTGCAATGATGTCCGTAGTGGGGGGTGTTGAAGCGGTGAAATTGTATTATGAGTATGTTAAAGATGATCTCCGCACTAGCATGATTATGACGGGATGTGATAATCTCCAAGATGCAACAATGGAAATACTAGTTAGATCAAGATAATTTGGCGCTGATTTTATTTGAGTAGGTATAATCCAGTTAAATAAGTTGCAGTAAATATTAATATGAAAGGTATCCATGTTCCTATAATACTTTTAAACATTTCAAAACTTTTGTTTATTAAAAGAGCAACCACAATAATATCCATTAAGATAACAAAGACCACAAATATTATGGCTGTTTCTAATGGCGTTGTAAAATTGAAGAAACTAAAATAAACTAATGATAAACCTATAAATATTATGGGAGCAGCAATAGCATGAATTATTAAAGTTCTATCCATAGATGTGATTTTCATCCCAATACCCATTACAGTGAAGCAAAGAGCCCATCCTATAAATGCAAAAATCAAAATAATAATCCCAGCTAATATACTAAAACTTGTCATAATAAAACACTTCTTCCATTTTTTTTACAATATAAAAATTAAATACTTACTAATTATTTATTTATTAAATCTACGTGTCTTTTTTAACCATTTGAACACATTTGAAATCTCTATGACTCATAATAATAATGAAATGGTTAATGTCTTTCGTTACAAATACTAATCTATTTGAACATTTCAATGTATAAATTCATTTTTATAAATTATATTTAGATTGTTAGTCAATGATTTGAGAATTATAGGGGGAATATCTGGATTAAGATATTTTGTTTTAAAGATCAATTCATTTATAAATAAATATACATTTATACAAATACAAATATATTTATTTAATTACAAAACAGTTTGATTATTCTTGAGTATTTAAATAAGTTAGCAGTTCATGATGATTTAGATATTTAATCAGTTAAAGAAATAAAAAAAGATTAAGATAATGTTTGGAATAATGTTAAGAATTAAAGATAAATACAAAAATACCGTAATAATCAATTAAGTACTTCAATATGGAGAATATTTATGGAAATATAATTATTTTTTAAATTATAATTTAATAAAAATAAATATTTCTCCAATGTTCGAATTTTGAGGAAAAAATATTAAAAAAAAATAAATATTGAGACGTTAACGTTTATACTCATATTATATATTGTAAACATACATTAATTAAGGAACTGGAGGAAAAGTTTATGGAAATAGAGGTTAAGTTAACATCTGTACATGTTATTGTTGCCATAATAACGGGTTACATTTCATTTATAATTTCAAGCGGATTTATAAGTGGTGTAGGTAAAAACGAGTATTTGGCGATTTTGATAGGGTTGGTAATCCTTTATATTACTGGTCAAGCATCTGAAAGGGCTTTTGGTAAGGAAGAAGTGGGTGGTCTCAAAGGATGGTTCTTGAGTGGTATAATACCTTTCTTCTTTGTGTGGGTGCTGACTTGGACTCTTCTTATGAATTATTATTTGATTTAAATTTTATTATAAAACAAAATAATTTTTAATTTTTTTTTAATTAAATCTGAAAATTTTAAAATTCTGCAATTATAATGAAAATATTTTCAATGCTTTCTAATTTTACGTTTTTGGTAATTTTATATTGATGTACCATAGAAAATCCATATAAAAGCAAATACAAGGGCTAATACAAAGACTAATGGTGCAAAAAATTTACTTACTGCTACAATAGAGCTTATGGTTGTCACTAATTCAGTGGCATGAGTAGGACCTAAAGTCTTAATGTCATTTATCTCAGCCACTTTAACCCCGGCTTTTACAGGTTCCAAATCATTAATAGCATTTTTAGTACATTTTATTATCGCGTTAATTATTTCATCCTGCATTTTAACACCCACGGGATTATGACCACCTGATAGGGTGTTTACATAATGAGTGTCGGTAGTCATCACTTCTACACAATCCAAGCCCTCTGGTTTGACCGATTTGATTATCTTTTCTCTGAAACCAATGATCATATTATTAGCATCTAAAAGTATATATGCAGTTTTTTGATAACCACCTACTTCTACAATCATCACCTTAACTCCACTTTGACCTATACCTTGCTCTTTGGACATATCCTCCAATGGGTCGGAGGAGCATCCTACCCTCATAACCTGTTTATCTTCATTTTTACCTAATTTTTCCACGGCATCTAGCAGCTCGAAAACCTCCTTATTACCGGGAAGTATTCTACCACCATCTCCTTTAAAACTATTATGACAGTCAACCATCATCACATTATCTGTACAGGTTGATCCCTTAGCAGCGTTCATCACAGCTAATCCTACGCCGAAATCTATATCATCGAAACCTTTAGGTGAGAAAGTTGCCAGTAACACTAAATTATTGCCGAAATATTGGGCGCCAATTTTTGCTCCCTGATGCCTTACTCTCTGGAATTCACTGGCATATTCAGAGTAATCCATATCTTTAAGGGAATCTTTTATAACCTTTTCGATTTTACTTATTTCTCTAGAGGCCACTGGGTTAAAGTCATGGGTGGAGGGGCCATGTGAAACCATTGTAAAGGTATTAAATCTATTTGCTAATATTGTGGGCATGTTACCACCACCAATATCTCCTACAGGACCGGGATGAACGCATGGAGATAAAAATATGGCTTTTAAATTATTTTCTCCTTTGAAACTCAGGATACCTACTATTGTTTTTATTGATTCGCCCATGTCATCGAAGATGGATTCCATGGCTTGTGAACCTTCACTCATATGGGATAGGAATAAGCTTAAAAGTTCTAATGCGCCCACTCCAAGATTTTTTCTCATAGGTGATTCTATAACAACTACAAAAGAGAATATGGCTAAAACCAGTATTAATGAAGCTATTATGATTTTGAAGAGAACAGCAATTATACTGAATTCCCCTAAATTAGTAGTTATACTAGTTAAAAATACAATTACCATAACCATACTTAGTATTAAAGCAGGTTGTGTTGAGGCTACTACAACTGATGATAAGAGACGTATATTAGAAGTGCCAAAAATCACTATTGTTCTGAATGCGAATACTATGGCGCAGCCATAAATAATAGCGTCTATGGTGTAGTTGTAGATTGAGAAATGGGATACTAAACTGCCTACAACGTAGGTTATTGCCACAATTATCATTGCTATAAGGGCTAAAAACATGGACTGCTTCATTTTCATATGTCTACCATCTACTACTTTAACTAAGGTGGGAGTTACAGCACCAGCCATTATGGACATAAGACCGAATATCAAGAAACCTGCAGATCCACCATATACGATGCTTGATAGAATGTTTGAACCTGTTTGGGGTTCAATTAAAAAGGAAGTAAGACCAGTGATAAAGCTTAAAAATACTATAATGAAAACCGAAATATGTGTTTCGGGTAAAGTTACTAGGTATTTAGTGAGATCCGTAAGATTTTCTGATGTGGACATGATTTATTCCTCGATGTTAAAAGTTAAAATATTCAATTGATAAATTTTTAATATTAAGACCATAAATAATTGACATTTATATTATTACTAATGAAAAGCTAAACTATTCTTATGTAATTTTTAGATGTATTCAAATTATTCTAATGTAGCGTATGGTTTTTAAAGCTTTATAAGTTTTATAGTAACAACTTAAAAAGGAATTATTTCCAATGGATGTTAAACTCAAAACACCTCTTTCTCGAGGGGATACATCAAAATTAAAGGTTAAGGATATAGTATACGTTTCTGGTATTATTTATACTGCTAGAGATAGTGCACATAAAAGAATAGTTGAAGATGGATCTCCGGTGGATCTTGGGGGTGCAGTAATATTCCATGCAGGTCCTATAATAAATATTTCTGATAAGTCTGATGGTTCTAAGGATTACCGGGTGGTGGGTATAGGTCCAACTACTAGTGGAAGAATGAATCCTTACGAACCAAAACTTATCGATGCTGGTGTAAAAGCAGTTATAGGTAAAGGAGGAATGGATGGGGAAACATTAAAGGCTTTAAAGAGAAATGGGGCTGTATTTCTCACTGCAGTGGGTGGATGCGCTGCACTCTACGCAAAATCAATTAAACATGTTGATAATGTCCACTGGTTAGATCTGGGGATTCCAGAGGCAATTTGGGAATTAGAAGTAATAGATTTCGGACCATTATTTGTTACGATGGATTCTCACGGAGGAAATCTCTATGAACAGGTTAAAAGAAAAATATCCTATAGAGGGATTCATTGATACTCATCTGCACACTAGTCCAGATGTGAAACCTCGCATCTTAAATGATATTCAGGCGGCTTTTATGGCTTCAAAGGAGAAAATGGGTGGCATTATTTTAAAATCTCATGTGGAATCTACTGCTGGTCGAGCTAGATTGGCTGAGATGCTAACCGGGATAAAGGTCATTGGGGGAGTAACATTGAATCATAGTGTTGGGGGATTGAATCCTGCAGCAGTTGAAGCTTCAGCTTTGATGGGTGGTAAAATGGTTTGGTTTCCCACTACTTCTCATGGCAGGATGGATTTAGATTTAGAGCTGATTGAGGATATACTTCATATCATTGCCAAAAACAATCTGGTGTTAGGCACAGGTCATTTAAATCCTGCAGAAATTTTTGAATTGTTAGATCTGGCTCATAGTATGGGAATCTGCAAAATACTAGTGAATCATCCCTTCACTCCCATAGTGGGAGCTAGTATTGATGAACAGAAAGAAATGGCCCGATATGCTTATATGGAGCATTGTTACGTGGCTTGTATGGATAAGCATGATAAAATAGATCCTGAGGTAATTTCACAGGGAATAAAGGATGTAGGTTCAAATAAATGCGTAATGGCTACAGATTTCGGGCAATTACATAATCCTAATCCTGTAGTGGGTATGAAAATGTTTATAGATAAAATGATTGACTTGGAAATCTCACTAGATGATATAATTGTAATGTGTAAAACTAATCCTTTCAAATTGTTTTTTTAAAAAATGATTAATTTTTTTTTATCTTATTTTTTTTTAATTATAAAAAAATACTCTTTTAGTATTGTAAAAAAAAAACTTTTTATATATAATTTGTAAAAAATAAAGTACTAAAAATTAGGTCTAATTAAAGAATAATCTTAAAAAAAATATTATTAAATTTTAATTTTTTATATGAATTAAATTTTTCAGCAATTATACTCATCCATAAAAATTCATAACTTTTAAATAGGTGAAATAAATCTTATAAAAAATTAGACAGTGAATTATACTTTAGAATATGAGATGAAACGGTGAAAAATATTATGAAAAACGATAAGAAATCTACAATTAATGAAGAACTCCTTTCTAGAATGGAACAATTCAAAGAGGCAATGAAGGATCAGGAAAAAAGAATAGAATTAGAGAATAATATATTGGGTTCAGAAGTGCTCATCAGATTTGAAATATTTCTTCCATCAAAAAGTCCTGTAAAATTTTCAGACGGTGTTTTTCTTTATATGAATGATTCTGGTGATATTGTGGATGCTGAATATTATATAAGAGATGCGGATGATATTACGATAGTTGGCTTGGAAGCTGATGATTTCAAAGTTGTTAAAGAACTTTTTAAGGATTCTTTTTCACTAGAAATAGAATAAAATTTCCTATTTTTTTTTAATTTTCTCAAACTCTTTTTTTTTAATTAATATAAAAATCAGATTTCATAAATTATTTAGATTAATTTATATGATAATCATCTTCTGTTTTATAAATTCAATAAGTTTAAGCTAAAAATTGGGTTATTACTGCTTAAAATATTTTTGTAAAAAAAAGAAGAACACTAAATAAAAATCTTAATAAGATTTATCACTCTGCGTGTTTGTCAACAGTTATATAGGTCATGTTACACATAAAATAGTATTAATATTAAATAATGTAGAAAATTAGGCCTTATAAATCCCTTCTTAAATAACCCTGATTTAAAACTCAATAACTTCAAGATACCTATAAATAATTGAAAAAAATTATTTATAGGGGTCATACAGTAATTCTGAGTCGACATTCCATTTACAAGATATTTTCTTTATAACATTTTTAGGCCAATGTTTTCATCATTATCACATCATATACTATTAGATAATTTACAACAATTGCAACGATATATGGAGATTAAAAAAATGCGTAGTTTTGAAAGATTGAGTTCTCTGAAGGATTATATACCGCTTAAAAGAGGCGAATCTGGAGGAAAGAATATTGGACTTTTAGTTGATGGGCCTAACATGTTAAGAAAAGAATTCAGCCTAAATCTTGATTTAGTAAGGAAGATAATATCAGAATATGGTAACATGAGAGTTGGTAAAGTTCTTTTAAACCAATACGCTTCAGATAAACTTATAGAGGCAATAGTTAATCAAGGATTCACCCCTATTGTGGTAGCTGGTGATACTGACGTTTACATGGCAGTGGAAGCCATGGAATTAATATACAATCCTAATATTGATATCATTGCTCTTATGACCCGTGACGCTGATTTTTTACCCATAATTAATAAAGCAAAAGAAAATGGTAAAGAAACCATAGTTATAGGTGCCGAACCAGGATTCAGTGCTGCTTTACAAAATTCAGCCGATAATGCCATTATATTAAAGGCTGAAAATAATAAAGAATCTAAAAAACATGATTAAACCAATTAGAAGAAAATAAATTAAATTTTAAAATTAATAGATAAGGACTTATAAAAATAATGCTATTAAACTCTAGCCTTCCTGAACTAAAAAGAAGAGAGACTGCATTAAACATAATTAATTCTAAGATCAAAGCACGGAATAGATCACACTTATATGATCTCACCGGTCTTTCTGGGGGATTCCCCATAAAAAAAGAAGATATTGATCTTCTAGAAACATATGCCGGATCAGCTATTTTTGAAGAAGAAATACAAATTCAGGGAAAGAAACATTTAGGCGGGAAAAAAATTCTAGCTCTAAATAGGACTAGCTCTGGGATTTTAGCCTCTATACTGGCATTAGTAAAACCAAATGAAGAAGTGGTACATTACCTGCCCCAATTACCATCTCATCCCTCNNATCCCACGAAGTGCAGAATTGATAAGAGCCAATTATCGTGAATTTAATAATTTAAATGAATTTGAAATAGGAAGTAACACTTCTCTTGTTATAATAACCGGATCAACTATGGATCATGAAGTTTTGAGCGAAGAAGATTTTTCAAGGATAGTGAAAATTTCCAAGTCAAAGCA
>PMWA01000069.1 GCA_003166335.1 Methanobacterium sp.
GGTATGGTTACTGAAAAAGATTTAAGCCATAAAATGAGAGGGAATGGTCCTGAATGGAAAAGTAGACCTATAGATAAAATATCAATAAGACGTGCCATGACAGAAAATTTAATCACCACAGATCCCTCAGAGAATGTAACAAGTGTAGTGGAACTCATGATAAAAAATGGTATCAGTTCCGTACCGGTTGTTGATGAAGAAGGATTAGCAGGGATAGTTACAAAAACAGATCTCATAAAGTATTACAACGATAAATATCAGGGTAAATGGAAGGTATCTGATCTCATGAGTAAACATATGGTAACCGTTAATGAAAATCACAGTATTGCACATGTGATTAGTGTAATGGAAAATAATAATGTTAGTAAAATAATAGTTATACGTGATAATGAAGCTGTAGGTATCATTACTCCTGAGAATATCTCATTTGCTTATGTGGAAGATCCTGAAACTGGTGTGAGTGTGGAAAAAATTTATTTCATAAGTAATTCCAATGGAAAAGATAAGAAAAATGTTAAAATGATTTCTATGCTCACAGCAGGAGATATTATGAAAAATCACCTCATAAAAATTGATAAAGATGAAGACGCTGCTAAAGCCACGGCTATAATGCTTCGTGAGGGTATAAGTGGTTTGCCCGTTGTTGAAGATGATGAAGTGGTGGGTATTATCACTAAAACAGATTTAATTAGAGGTATTCAATAAATCACAAATCTTTTATAAAAAAAGTTATTTGGAGATGAAAAAAATGCATGTAAAAGATGTAATGAGCAGAGAAGTTTTTCATGTGGATAAGGATCAGAATATACACGATGCATTGAAACTCATGAAAAAGCATAAAATCTCCCGACTCCCAGTAATAAACACTAATAACAGCCATATTAAAGAACTGGTTGGAATAATGACTGAGAAAGATATTGGGCGTCGTCTGGGATCATCTCGCTATGGTAACTTGGCACCTTCTCATTTCCATGTTTCCACGGTTATGACTTCTGAACCCTTAACCATTGAAAGTAATGAAAGTATAGGAAAGGCAGCTCAATTATTGATTGAAAATAAGATTGGTGGATTGCCGGTGGTGGATGATGGTGAAATCATAGGTATGATTACTAAAACAGATTTTATAACTACTTGTCAGGGAAGGCCTTTCCATGAAATCACGGTTGGTGAAAGGATGACCTCTAATCCTATAACAGTTAATTCTCAGGATAGATTAGTGCACGCAAGAAGATTAATAATAGATGAAGGAATCGGAAGATTACCAGTAATGGAGGGCGACGAGCTAAGTGGAATCCTCACGGCCAAGGATATTGCGCAATCTATGATATCTTTTAGAAAAGTAGTTCCGGATAAATATAAACCTGCCAGAATCAGAAATCTACTAGTAGGGGATGTCATGACTCAAAACGTTAAAACAGTTAGTGAAGATTCCTTAATTGAAGAAGTAGCAACTATAATGGTGGAAAATAATTTCAGTGGTCTGCCAGTTGTTAAAAATGGAATAATTAAAGGTATCATCACCAAAACGGATCTTTTAAAACTCATTATGGAACTTGAGGAGGTTCACTGAATTTTATCAGAGATAAAATGTAGTCATTGTAGTTACAGAATGAATGTAAATACGGAAAAAGATTTTCCCAAAACTATTTTTTTTAATTGCTCATCATGTAGTAACAATTATGAACTAACTTTAAAAGAGTTTATAGTTAAAGAACTTCCCAGAATAATTGATATAGATCATAATAGACTCCTTGAAGCCTATAATAATAGTAATCTGAAATTTTACCACAGTAAATATTTTAATGCTCTGCAATTCCGTAAAAGTCTGGGAAAGATTGAAGCAGGGACCATGGTCTGTTTTGATAATGAAATTCATGTTATAAGAGGATTTCCCAAGATAAGAAGGACTTTAATGCTTTCAAAAGCATTAGAGAAACATTTTAATGGTGAAGTAGCTGTTGAAGAGAAAATGAATGGTTATAATGTTCGTATAGCATCAATAAATGGTAAAATAATTGCCTTTACACGAGGAGGTTATATATGTCCTTACACTACTAAAAAAGCCCCTCAACTTATGGATTTAAACCAATTTTCCCAGGAGAATCCGGATCTAGTGATCTGTGGTGAGATGGTGGGAGTAGAAAACCCTTACGTATCCCATTATTACCCTGAAATCGGTAAATTAGGATTTAGAATATTCGATATAAGAAAAAAGCATTCTAATAAACCATTATCTATTAAAGAAAAAAGAAACATTCTACAAAAATATGATCTTCCATCAGTCAGACATTTAGGAGTTTACAGTCTTAAAGACGCTCCCTCTAAAATAATGGAGCTGGTTAAGGAGTTAGGGAAAGACAGTAGGGAGGGAGTGGTCATAAAAGACTTGGAAATGCAGATACCTCCCCTTAAGTACACAGCTTCTCAAGCGCATGATGATGAATTGATATATGCATTTAAATATCCATTTGATTTAGGGAAAGCTTTTTTCTTTAGCAGAGTAATTCGGGAGGGCTTTCAAGCTTATGAGATGAACGAATCAGCTGAAGAGTTAGGGAAAAGGGCTCAGAGATTGGGTGAATCAATTTTATATCCATTGATGGGAACTATAAATCATGTTGCAGAACATAAAGTGGCTGGAGAAGACTTGTTAATGGATGCAGATACTATGGAAGAAGCAGAGGAATTCGTGCGGCATCTGCGTGATCTGGGAGTTTTGGCTAAGGTAATTGAATTTAAAGATGGTAAGGCGGTTATAAGAAGGATACATCAATCCACTACTGATAAAATAAATAATTATATAAATGGCGGTTTATACTAAATTTTTTTTTATTATAAAAATAGTGAATAATATGAATAATAATAAACTAAAAATTGATGAATTGGAAGAAAACATTCTAAGTAGTGTTAAAATCGGATTTTTCGGTCCTTCGGGATCGTTTACAGAGGAAGCAGCTTTAACCTTAGAAGGGGAGCTCGTGGCGTTTTATACTATTCCTGAAGTTTTTGATGCTGTCAGTCAAGATAAAGTGGATATTGGAGTAGTTCCAATTGAAAATTCAATAGAAGGATCAGTAGGCATAACTCTCGATTTATTAGCACATGATTATGATTTAAAGATTAAAAATGAGATAATACTCCCTATTAGTCATAATCTTTTAGTTAACCATAATATGATTGTGGATAATATAAAAATCATATATTCACATCCACAGGCTTTATCACAATGCAGAAAGTTTATAGAGGGTCTTGATATAGTTACACAATCAGCACCAAGCACGTCTGCAGCGGCTGAATTGATTGTAGGTAAAAAATACGCTGCAGCTATTAGTACTGTAAGAGCAGCTCAAATATATGGTTTGGATATTGCAGTAAGTAATATTCAAGATTATAAAAATAATTTAACCAGATTTGTAGTTGTTAGTAAGCAAGATCACCGTCGGACGAATAATGATAAAACTTCGATTGTTTTTTCTCTTCCAGAAGATAGAGCGGGTGGATTATACGAAATATTAGGAGAATTTGCAGAAAAAAATGTTAATTTAACTAAAATTGAATCTAGACCTTCTAAGGAGAAATTGGGCAGATATATATTCTTTGTGGATTTGGAAGGGCATCGTGAGGACCTACGGATAAGAAACATTTTAAATGTAATAAAATCAGAAGTAAGATATATAAAGATCATTGGTTCATATCCTAAAGAAAGACCTGATTGATGTAGGAGATGATTGATATAATTCCCGATAAAGAGAAGCTTATTAATAGCTTAAATGAACTAGAATTTGAATTTAAGAAGGGTAATATATCTAAAGATTCTTATAATTCACAAAAAAAAAGATTAGAAGATAAAATAGATACTACAGAAATTGTAGATAGAGTTAAAAAACTCCAGGGTAAAAATGAAGCTGATAAAACTCTCGATTACTGGACTCAGAAGAAAAACGAGGATAAAGTTCAAGAAGAAAAAGAAGAGCTTATGCGAAAGTTTATGACTTCCTCTAAAACTCATGATTTAAGGACAATTAAAGAAAAAAAACGAGGGATTAATAGAAATCGTACAATATTAGCAACTTTATTGGCCGTAATATTTATTTCGGGTGTTGCATTTGGATTTGTAGTCATTAATGGTTCTGTTGAATCATCGGCAGTACCTATGTCAATAAATCAAAGCGCATTTCCTTCTAATAACAATACTAATATTACAACTAATAATACATTAAACACAAGCCAAACCAGTCAATTAACAACAACTAATTCTAATACTGGTAGTACACCTACTAGTACAAATACTGGTACACCTACTAGTACAAAAACTGGCAGTACACCTACTAGTAATAGCAGTAGTAGTAATGGGTAATACTGGTTAATGAAAATTAAACATTTAAATTCTTTTTTATATTTTATAATGAATAAAGAGTATTTAAAAAGGAGACACAGTAACTACATATATATTACAGGTGAATAAATGAATAAGTATCCTCTTTTAATAATAACTCTTCTATCTCTAGTTATTTTAGCATCTGGATGCGTTAGCAACAATAATTTGAATCAAACTAAAACTTACTCTCAAAATGGAATTTACTTCGTTTATAATGGAACCTGGGAAATTGCTAACACATCATCAACCAATGCAGTAACAGGAGTAGGTGATCCTAATACAGTAAACTCTCAAACTCATGAACCGAATACTTTCGTAATCATCCAGAAACCAAACGTTACAATGAATACAGATCTACAAATGGCTTATACTCAAAACTACGCAACTTTTTTCAATAATACGAGTAATATGCCAATATCAGAAGCTAATATCACTTTAAATAATAATACGGCACTTGAAAATACTTATATAACTACAAGTAATGGTGCGCAAAGCGAGATGATGGCGGTTTGGGTTTCACAAAATGGTCAAATATATGTAATTCTATGTGGAGCACCTCCAAATAATTTTGAAAATCAGCAAAAGAACTTTAATATTATCATAAATAGTTTCAAGCTTCAGTAAATGTTCGAATATTTAAATTTCTTCGAGTACATTTCAATTATTTCTTAATATTAAATTTTATTTGATTATTAAATTTGAAAATAATAGATTAAAATTGCTCCTTTTAGTTATATTAAATGGATTCCCAATTTTATAGCTAATGCATCAAATGCAAAAATTATATATTAAGGACAGCCATACACTTATATCTGTATAAGTTATAACTATATAGACAGAGTAGTGAGCATTAAAATAATCATATATCTGCTTTTATTTTAGCTAAATCTTTAAAATTTAAAACTTAACTTTATGGATTATTCAAATCGGTCATAATCAACTAATAATTAGAATTACTACTATCAATTCATCTTAAAAATTATAATCATAATATGAACATTAATAAATCTTAGAACTTAAGATTTAGTTGATTGAATATGTAAAATTCAAGATTATCAAAAAAATAGAACAAGGAGGAATGTAAATGGTATTGCCAGTCTGCGATGTCTGTCTCAAGAGCGGTATGCTATGTCAAGGGTGTGAAAATAAATTAAAAAGTGGTGAGATCACACAAATGGACTTGGACATTGCTAAATTACTTTATAAATTAGGCGAGGGTAAAATCGGATTTAAAAAGACCATAGAAATAGGTGACACAGTTATAATTGTTACAGATAAGGAACAAGTAGGAAAACTAATAGGAAAAAGCGGTAAAATAGTTAGAGAAATATCCCGTAGTATTGAGAAGAAAGTGCGAGTGGTGGGTGAGAATTCAGATTTACGTGCAGTAGCTAAAGATATACTAGCGCCAGCCAGACTTTCAGGGATAAATATAGTTTATGGTAAAGATGGACAGAAAAAATATAAAATTAGAGTTATGGCTGAGGATTCTAGAAGAATACCCGGTAGATTAGATGTTTTAAACAGCATAATCAAAGAATTAACCTCTGAAGATACTCTGGTAGTGGTAGACAGAAAATAAGTTGATAAATGATTTACAATTTTGAATCAGAGTTGATTGTATGGAAATCGTGCTTTGTGTTACCGGTAGTGTAGCTGCAATAGAAGCAGTTAAATTGGCAAGGGAACTTAGAAGACATAAAATAGAGGTTAAGTGCTTCATGAGCGATGATGCATGTGAAATTATCCACCCTAATGCTATGGAGTTCGCCACAGATCAAGAAGTGATATTAGAACTCACAGGTAAAATAGAGCATGTGAAATACGCACAAACAGATTTAGTACTGGTAGCACCGGCTACTGCTAATGTAATAAGCAAATTCGCATATAAAATTGCAGATAATCCTATTAATACTCTTTTAATTACAGCTTTTGGATATAAAACTCCTATAATATTTGTTCCATCAATGCACTACTCAATGTATCAGGCAATCTTAGAGAATATCCATAAATTGGAAAATGACGGAATAAAATTCATAAAGCCGAAAATAGAAGAAAATAAAGCTAAATTCCCAGATATTAACGATATAGTACTTCATGCTTTAAGAGAAACTTCTGATAAATCTTTAAAGGGTAAAAAAATTCTAGTTAGTGCTGGAGCAACTTACGAAGCGATAGATCCTGTTCGTGGAATAACTAATAGAAGCTCCGGTAAGACAGGAGTGGAAATAGCCAGAGAAGCATTCATAAGAGGAGCCGATGTTACAATACTTTGCGGTAGAATGGATGTTCCAGTGCCTCGTATTTTCAAGGTAGTTAAGGTGGAGTCAACGGAAGAAATGCAAGGCGAACTAAAAAAACTATTAAAAAACCAAGATATTTTCATATCAGCAGCAGCAGTATCTGATTTTATCCCTGAAAAATCTGTACAAGAGAATGTAGATAAAATATCATCAGACAATGATTTTATATTAAAACTCAAACGTGCACCTAAAATAATAAATTCTGTGAAGAAAATAAACCCTGATATATTCTTAGTAGGTTTTAAAGCGGAATATAATGTATCTGATGAACAATTAATTGATTCTGCCCGTAGAAAGATGAAGGAATCCAGCGCAGATATCATGGTAGCTAATGACGTTGCTATTAAAGATGGTGGATTTGGCTCTGATAAAAATGAGATTATTATCATTGATGAAGACGTTTTTAGTGTTCCATTAACCTCAAAGAGGGAGATTTCTCAGAGAATTTTGGATAGGGTTATAGAAAAGATTTAATATTCTTATTTTACCTTTTTCAGCTGTTTAGATAAAATTTAAATCTAAATTTTTAAAAAGAAATACATTAAAATCCGAATTCACATACAAAAGACAAATGATCTTTTTCATAAGGCTCTAGATCAATTTTCTCCATTACGTGAAAACCATTAGCCTTTAACTTTGTTTCTTCCTCATGAAAAACTATATCAGAATTTTTAGTAACATTTATACTTCTTGATTTCAACATTAGAATACCTAAACCATTTTTTTTTAAAAATAACCTCATATTATCAATGAAAAGCTCTGTCTGTCGAGGTTGGGCTACATCTGAATAAATAATATCAACTTTTTCCACCAGATGGATGTAATTTAAAGGTTTAGTGGCATCATCTAAAATAGGAATCATATTAATCCGTAAATCTGATAAATCAACTAAATTCCGCATCATTCGCGGTGAAAACTCCACACAATAAACTAAACCTTGAGATGCTATGTCAGATATATGGGACGGGGTAGTTCCTGAAGATGCCCCTAAATAGAGAACTTTCGAATCTTTTTTGAAAGGAAAAATTTTTAAGCCATTTAAAATAGCTGCAGCTAGTTTAGATCTTCGTTGATTCCAAATTCTAAATTCTGACCCATTTATATTAACTAATTTCTCACCATAAACATTTAATGTCGGTGTAAGATTTTGAGTAGCTAAATGGTCGTCTATTAAATATACCCTAGGAAACTTTTCTTTTAAATCCATTTATTTTTCCTCTCTTTGCACCTTAATTTATAGAATCAATTGAATAATAGTAAAAAATAATAAATAAAATTGAAAATTTAATAATACAAATTAAACTTTTTTTTATATTTATCCTTCTTTTTTTTCTTCTTTCTTTTTTGTTTATCTGATTTTAAACTTTTACTTGGCCTTTTAGGGAATGGATTTGCTTTTTTAATATCATTTAATTTAATGTTGAAGTTTTCTTCTATAGAATGGTCAACTTCTCCTGAAAAAACATCTTTACGCGCAGCTAAAGATATTTTAGATGCTAAAGCACGCGCGATTTTTCCTCTAAGCCACCATTTTGCTCCTCTGACTTCGGGATGCTGGTATATGACACCGTGTTTAGGAGGTCTCTCACCCGTCTTTAAATGTCTGAAAAGAGCTTTTTCAGCACCTAATACTTGAATAGTTCCTGAAGGTAGCATTGCTAGTTTTTTAATTCCACCTACATGTGCTATTAATTTAGCTCCCAGCGATGCACCAGCCAAATTTCTGAGGTTAGGTGCCAAGTCTTTCATTTTTTCCTCAACATATACAGTGAGGGATTTTTTTGTTTTTTGTAGATGTTTTAGGGAATCTGCAAATTCCTTTAACATGGAGATATCTAAATCGCTAATATCGGCTCCAATACTTTTTTCTATCTTTAAATCAGAATCCAGAATTTTTGAATCTATTATGGATTTTTTGTATCCATATTCTGCTACTATTTTAGTGTAGAGTTCATTACTTTTTATTTTATTGAGTTCTGGGAAATGGATGGAATACCATTCTCTTAATCTTTCCGCCAGTTTGCTAGTTATTTCATCCATTTCATCAATGGTGTTTATAGCTTGAATTAGAAGGAGATCCTCAGATTTTAATGCTTCACTCAAACGATATCTGGTGATTTCTAGGGATGTTTGGTGGATTATAATATTCATTTCTTCTTTTGTTTCTATGAAACCAGTTTTTTGTAGTATATCAACCAGATTAGATCTTAAAAATTCTCCTCCTTTATTAGGAGTTCTGAATTCAAATTTATGATTATCTTTAAGATTTTGATACTTTGATTGGGGACTGTTAGTTTCTATTATTATTTTATCATAATTTTTTACTATTCTTTTTAGTATGGATTCTTCTTCTCTAGTTAAAACATCATTTTGGATTTTAGTAAGTCTTTCAGTAAGTTTTCTACTTGGGAAAAGTTCATAATCTAAGAGAGTAAAATTTTCATTAAGGATAATGAAACCAGCAAAACACATGCTTAGATAACACTTCATAGATTTAATGTTATAATCAAGTGATTTATAATTTTTCTTTGGTATAGGTGATTGTGGTGCTTGAAACTGAAATTTGCAGATTAAAAATGAGAAATCCCACCATGTTGGCAGCTGGTGTGCTTGGTAATACAGCAGCATCGCTTAATTGGGCCTCAAGAAGTGGTGCCGGAGCAGTGGTTACTAAATCATTTAGTGTAGAGCCTAACAAGGGTTATCCCAATCCAACAACAGTGGAAGTGACTGGAGGATTCATAAATGCTGTAGGATTATCTAATCCGGGGGTTGAAGCATTTACATTAGAACTGGAAAAACTGGAAAGATCAGTTCCAGTAGTGGCATCCATCTATGGAGCAAATCCTGAAGAATTTAGAAAATTAGCAACTAAAATTGGGGGAGTAGTGGATATGATAGAGTTAAATGTATCCTGTCCTCATGCAGTAGGAGGGTGCGGTGCTTCAATTGGTCAGGATCCTGATTTGACTGCAGAAGTAGTTAAAACAGTTAAAAATGTGATTAAAACTCCAATAAGTGTGAAATTAACTCCTAATGTGACAGATATTGTTGAAATAGCTGTTGCCTCTCAAAAGGCTGGTTGTGACGCTTTAACCTTAATAAACTCTCTGGGACCAGGCATGCGCATCGATATTGAAACAGCTCATACCATACTACATAACAAATTTGGCGGACTATCTGGTCCTGCAATAAAGCCAATAGCATTAAGATGTGTTTATGATGTATATGAAGCTGTAGATGTACCTTTGATAGGGGTTGGCGGGATAAAAGATTATAGTGATTTAGTTGAATTCCTTTTCGCCGGTGCAAGTTGCGTGCAGATAGGAACT
>PMWA01000124.1 GCA_003166335.1 Methanobacterium sp.
AAAACCCTCAAAAACGAATGTTTAAGAGAATTACGTGATAATAAAATGAGTGCTATAAGATAAAACTCTAGTATGGCCAAGACAATTAATTGGGTAGTGTATACAGCAAATACCACTATAATTAATAAAGTAATTAGCTTAACCCTACCATCTAATGAATGAATGACACTATCCTTCATAGAGGTTCTTTCAACATCAGTAACTGAACCACCAACATGTAAGGCACTTAATAAAACATTCAAGTTCATAAGACTCATCCCAGTCCATTTAGTTACATACTATTTAAAATAAAAAATTTTTTTAATTTCAAAATATTTGCTTTTTATCATTCTATAATAATAAAAAATAAAGATAAAAAAAATTAATTTTTTTTAGGCGTCGCTTCTTTTTGCATCAATTATTTTAGCTTCCTCACTTCTTTTTTTTCTTTTTATTATTTCACTAACACCCAATGCAACACCCATTACTATAAATAGACCCAGAACTAAAGCTAATATCCCACCTAACTTTCCACCTATTTGCCATATCTCATAATTATTGAAAGGCGCATGCCAATAACCAGGATTTACAAAGTCATTATCTTTCATTAGTGCTGGGTTTAAATGTTCTGCTGTTGCACCGAGTCCGTCTGGATTGGTTGATGCTATATATGGTGAGAGGATAGCAATTATTAATGCAACAGCCACCCCTCCAATTACAACACCTTTAGTTGACCGGTTCATTTTGAAGGAGCCTCCTCTGATTCCTGTGGGCCTGTGCTTAAATCAAAGTCATCTTTATTTTTCTTACTGTTCCAGGCGAGTAAATCTGGCCTTACTCTATGCAGGGTGAAAACAACAATTACGGTTATTATTGCCTCGAATATACCTATCATCACATGATAACCTCCCATGTATAAAAGGCCTAATCCTAATGGAAATGTTCCGCCTAGCCACATTTCTACAGCTGCCATGCAAGCTGCTAAGAATATAGCTATCCATGCTGCTACTCCAACAGACCAGTATTTGCCTAAATTCAGCAATCCACCTAAACGTGGGTGTTTAAGCGCTTGCCACATGTAAAATCCTACAAAACTACCTATTACACCCATATTAATCACATTTGCCCCATAGGTGGTTACTCCTCCATCTCCGAAGAATAAGGCCTGTACCATTAGTACCATAGCGATACATATCACTCCTGCCCAGGGACTCATGAATATTATAGCAACCATTGCAGCGCCAACCATATGTCCACTGGATCCAAATGGTATAGGGATATTCATTGACATTATGGCAAATATGCCTGCAGCTAAAACTGCCATCAATGGTATGTTTTTTTCATTTAGATTGTTCCGTGACCACCGGAAAGCAAAGAATAAAAACGTTAATGCAATAACGTAATAAATTGCACACTGCCATAGTGGTATAAATCCATCTGGTATATGCAAAATCATCCTCCTCCTCTATATCCCTATTTATAAAGAACCACAAATACATATGCTTATTAAGGTATTACTAATTCCATCTCATTAATAAACCACGTAATACTCCTTAAACATTATTCTAAACCCCTTAAACTCTTCGTTGGAATTTTAATCATATAAACCTTTTCCCTAGTATTACATAGATCTAGTTTTTTCCATGAAAAATTAATACTAATTTATTACTAAAAAATGTTTTTGAGGAGTAAATGTAATAAAAAAAGAATATTTTTGTTCATTTTGAATGAATTTATTCAGATTTCCAAAAAATTATAAAAATTAATTTCTTAATAAAAACGAGAATTTTTCTCTCTGAAATAGCATTCATACAAAAAGACACTAATATCAATAAAATGGGAGAATAAACTAAATAAAATTTACATTTAAAAAATAGATATGAACGAGTAATGTTAATAAAAAGATAGAATTTAATCGAGATTGAAATAAAATATCAATTTCAAAAATTAGGTTAAAATAATATTAGTAAAAAAATTCGAGAATTTAAATACATTTTAAGAAAAAAAATAGGAATTCTAGAAATTAAATAAAATTTAAGAAAAAAAATTTAATATTTTTATCTAAATTCGAGAAACTTTATGAAAATTAATTCAAAATATTTTAGTTTTAATCTACTACTTCAGCAAAACCAAAATTTCTTCTAGTAGAAGTTATTCTAATTTTAACTTCATCGCCCACTTTGGCACCTGAAACAAAAACCACGAAACCTTCTATACGGGTGATTCCATCACCATCTCTACCAGTATCTTCAATTTTAACATCGTATTCTTCTCCTTCATTAATAGGAGCAGAATTTCCTTTATTATTATTGTAGTTATCTCCACTACCGTAACTATTTCTAAACAAATTTATCACTTCCGATTTATGCCATATTAATATGGCTAACTATACGTATAATTTAAGAGTATATAAAGTTATGTATAAAAACTTTAATATTTTATTCTAAAACTTTTTTGTAAACATATAAATGCTTAGTTTACAATGAATTTGAATTTAATCATATAAAAAATGAAAAGAATCCAAAAATCATTTAAAACAACTCAACCTACTTAAATATATGCAAATTGAAAATAATATCATCCTAGCCTTGGATCTTACTACCCTCCAAGAAGCACTCCAAGTAGCAGAAGATGTTTCAGCTTACATTAATACTATAAAGATTGGATACCCACTGGTTTTAGCTGAAGGATTAGAATGTATACATATTCATAAAGAAAAAATTAATTGCAAAATTATAGCTGATTTTAAAGTAGCAGATATCCCCGAGACTAATCAGAAGATTACGGATTTAACCTTTCAGGCAGGGGCAGATGCTATTATTGTTCACGGTTTTACAGGCAGGGATAGTGTAAAGGCTACATTTGAATCCGCTGAAAGTTATGGTGGAGATGTTTTCTTAGTCACGGAAATGTCTCATCCTGGTGCAGAAAATTTCATGCAGAACGTTTCAGAGGATATAGCCCGTATGGGAATGGATATGGGTATAACTAATTATGTAGCACCCTCCACTAAACTGGATAGATTGAAGAAAATAAGAGGAATCGTGGGAGATGATTCATGTATAATATCACCCGGTGTAGGAGTGCAGGGAGGTGACCCGTCACTGACCCTTGAATTAGCTGATGCATTAATCATTGGTAGATCCATCTACACTGCGAATAATCCGAAGCAAGCTCTCCAATCCATTATAGATAGCATCAAATTTTAATCCTGCTATTTCATAGGATATCTCGAATAAACAGAAGAATATAAAAGTATAAAAGCTTAAAAATTGTAAATCTGGAATTTGAAGAGAAGGAATCAACACTTTAAATAAACCAAGAACTGCAAGTAGGAATATTGCTATTTTAAGGGTGAATCTATATTGAAAAAAGTTATAAAGTATATTATTTTGAGTTACCCATGCATTGTCATTACCCATCTCATCCAAGAAGGCAGCTCCTGCACATACTATTAATGTTATAATACCTATAGGGGGGATGCCTATTATTAGAATTATCCCTAAAAATATTAGTAGTGAAATAATATGATTCATGCAATCTATCTTCCAGGCCATTAAAGTTCCAATAAGAATGCCTAAAAATATCACAGCAGCATCCGCATTAGTAACTGCTAAGTATCCAATTGAAATCCCGCAGATTACCGCTGCCATTACACCTAAAAAATTATTATTTTTCCGGTCATGAGCATCATCTGAGATTTTCATGAATAAACCAGAGATTGCGTAGAAGAATGGTGTAAAAATATTAATCAAGCATCCTATATTTGTTTTATATAAAATCTTAAAAAAATGGATTATCATTAAATTTTATCTTAATATAATAAATAGTATCTACAAAAAAAGAATTTCTTATTTTTTTTGTTCAAATATAATATTATTTTATTTGGATAAGATTTCCCATGCTCCCGCTACTATTAAAGGGAATATTATAGTGGCATCTCCAATAACTGTTACTAAATGGGATCCACATTTAGCTTTAGCCCAGGATTTGGCTTCCTCTAATGGTGCGCCACTTAAACTTCCAGTTTCACTACGGTCCATGGTTACCTGGATACCTGCATCTACACCGCCTTTAAGAAGATTTGATGCTAATGCATAATGTTTAGGTAAACCACCACCCAGCATCACTGCAGATACCTTGGGGGATGCGTAAACAATATCAGATAACTCATGCATGTCACCCACTGCATCTAAAACTAATTCATTCTCCTGTGTATACATCCATAATTGTAATCCTAGCATACTATCCACAATACCAGGGGCGTAAATGGGAATCTTTTTATTAGCTGCAGTTTTTAAAATAGATTCCTCATCATCAATTCTATCACCAATTTCAGCTAAGAATTCAGTTATAGTTAAATGATTTTTATTCCCAGCTATATCAGCGATTATCTCCGTGATTTTCTCCTCGAAAACCATGAAATCCTCTGATTTAGTGTATATATCCCCTATTCTTCCCACACCCATCTGACAGAGTTTTTCATCATCATAACCTATATTTCGGTGGTGATGGCCTCCGAAAGCCTCCAGTAAATCATGAGTAATGTTAGCTCCGCTGGTGATTAGCACGTCAATTTCTTCTCGATGTATGAGATCTCGGATGATTTTCCGAAGCCCTCCCGGTACTAGTGGACCAGCTACACTTAAAAATACAGTGGTTTCCTTATCTTTAATCATCTGTGAGAATAACTGGGTGGCGTGGTGTATACGACCAGCACCTAGTACTCCTGTTTCTCCCATCTCTTCAATTAATTCCAGGACACTCATTTTATCCTGGAGTTTCATTTGTTTAACTTTCAATTGTCTAACACCATTCCCTTTATTATTTACATAATAATTTGAAGAAAAAATAGATATCTAAAATTTTTTGAAATTAATATTTATAAATTTAAAATAATTATAAAAAAAGAGAACTAATAAATTTTTTAATTGCTAATAAAAATCTTTTAATAAATAGGATAATTTTATATTATGCTATTTTAGGGCTGGCTATCTTATCAAGTAAGTCGGTGCGGGTTACAATTCCCTGGGGAGCTCCAGTTCCATTTACGACTATGAGTCTCCCTATATTGTTCTTATTCATAATATCAATAGCCTCAGAGATCATTACATCCTCTTTCACCGTTATAATATTATTAGACATAATTTCTATAACTTTAAGACTCTCTCTATCTTGAGCTAAGGCCCCTGCTATATCGCTGAGAGTTAAAATTCCTAGAATCTCTCCATCAGTGATTACTGGAGCACCCTCTATTCCCCCAGTAGTTAAAACTTTTGCAGCTTCTTTAATAGTCAGGGATGGTTTTAGGGTGATTAAATCCTTACTAGCTACATCTATAACTTTCTTTTTAGGAATGCTCCGAATACCTGTTGTGTCGAGAAGTAGTATATTATCCATATCATCACGACCAACCACCACACCATTAACCACTAATTTATTAACTGGTGTAGGACCTATCCGTATTCTATCACCTAAATCAATACTTTTAATATTACCAATGGCTTTTATAGCTGCTTCACATTCTCCAGGATGAGGTATACTAGTAAACTCAATCTTAGCCACAGTAATATCCTTCAACTCCTTTCCAGCTTTAAAAATAGGTACCTGAGTTTCTTTACTAATATCAGTAATATTTAAAGTGTGATAAGCTTCAATTGTGGGTTTATAACCACCACGTGGACCTGGAACACCCTTAACAAGACCTAAACTTCTAAGAGACTGCATCTGATTCCTTATCGTGCCTGGATTTCGACTCATCATCACCGCAATTTCCTCACCCTTAATAGACTTACCTTCCGCCTTCCGGTACAAATTAATCAAACTCTGCAATATTTCCTTCTGAACCGATGTTAACATTGAGCAACCACCCCTAAAAAATAACTCAATAAAATTTATGATTATTTATAATTATAATTATTGATCACTTATTATTATATAAAATTATCATTAGTTTTGAAATTCTGATTCATCTGACTCAATTACTTCATTTTTATTAAAATTTTCCTGATACTTTTCTATCTGATTTTTCAATCCCATATTTTCATGATAAGTCCATTCATAGGCTATTCATTAAAGCAAATTGGGATATATTTGGGCTTGAAGAACCCTTCTACCAATTAGATGTTAAAATTTCTTGTTACTCCCGAAATGGAAGTTGAACGGATATTCAATATGTTAGGTATACGTATCTTCTATCAATTTATCTTTCAGGGGATTAAAAATCCTCAAGAACTTATAAGCGCCAATTATAATCATGCTTTCCAATCATTAGCAGGTATATATGTTTTCCAGTGATTTAAAAAAATTAGAAAAGATAATAATTATTATTGGAAAAAAGCCCGGTTTAAAAGCCCATCAGATACAGGAATAACTTTCGAAAATGAAAAAAATGAATTAAAATTCATCCTTAATTATTTATAAAAGTTTAAATTTGAATGATTACATGGGGATTTACCGGGAATTAATAACCTTTAAACCAGGGTTCCACGAATTATATATTCATCCTGATTATCAGTGAGACCTATTGGAACAATAAAAAACTGCTAATTATGAGAATAGAATCTCAATAGCTTTACAAAATTCAGGGTTTGGTCCTATGATAATTAAATCAATTGAAACTGAAAATAATAAGGGTGAAAAAAAAGAAGTATCCCATAGACTGGATGCCTCCAGGAAGTAAAGGTGTAATTTCTAGAAAAAAATTAAAGAATGTAGCAATAATGGCAGGTAAATATGAAATCTTGCTCAAATATAAAAGTGGTGAAAACCCAAAATGGAAGTTAGCTCCATTAAGGAAAGTGTTAAGAAGTTTAACATTAAAAGTAATGTATACCGATATTTATAATCAAGAACAACCAATGCACATTAGAGAATTTAAGGACGATTTTAGATAAATAAAACCGAGAAAAATCTTTTTCAGGGCTTTAAAACTAATAATGGGGTTTCTGGAGTCGGGTTTAAGTTTTCAATTTTATGGGTGCCATAGTAACAAGTTTGAATAGGTAAATGCAAGAAATTTTTGAATACTCAATTAAAAATTAAAACCAAAATAATGTGATTTATAAGGAGGTTTTTTTATTTCTAATGGAAATCAGCCCAATTTAGGAGAGGACTTTATTCGTTTTCACAAGGTTGTGACGCGGAGTCTGGAAGTGGCAATTCAAAATGTTGATGAGTTTTTGGAGAAAGGAGTGTTGGAAACATCTAATCGTGAAGGTTTCCTTAAATTTCTTCAGAGCTTTTCATCATTTGTGGAAGGGCATCATCTGGTCGAAGATGAGAAAGTATTTCCGTACTTCATGGATAAGTTACCTAAAGTACCATATAAAGGATTAATGGACCAACATAAGGAGATTGAAGCAGCATTGCAGGAAATAAATAATGGAATCACTGGTTTAAGGACTCAAAAAGATGAATTATGGTCCCTAAAATTATTTAAGTCAGGTTTAGGTCAGATAGATGAGATATGGCAACCGCATATACGGATTGAGGATTCACAATTATATACACTAGTAGGAAGTCTAAAAATAAATTCAAAAGAGATGATTAGATTAATAAATGAGGTTTCAGAGTTATTTCAAGAACACACTGGTCCTCCATATCTGATTGCGCCCTTTATATTATACAACTTATCACCTGAAGACCGTGCGATACAAGCCAAAGGATTTCCAGAAATTGTAATCGAACAACTCGTACCCATTGACTGGAAAGATAAATGGGCACCGATGCAACCATATCTACTAAAATGAATAGGGAAAATTAATGCGCATTTCAGAAAGTCCTTAACTTCCGGACTATATGAATTAAAATGATCCATGAACCCTTTATGGGGACTTAGAAGTGGATCATTATTTGTATAAAAAAAATTTGGAATTTTTTTTATTTTATATTGTCCTATACAAAATATGCACCGTTATAATAATTCAGAACTAATAATGGGGTTTCTGGAGTCGGTTTTTATAATTATAATTATTTAACACACATGATAATATATAAGTTTTTCCGTTTAAGCCTTATTTTTAAGTTTTTTCAGTTCTAATTGCATATTCTGGAGTAAACCTTTCATCTCATCCATCTGATTCTTGTATAACTGATTATCATACATGACTCCTTGAGAGCTTCTGATAAGTTACGATTTTCCTTTAATAACTCGTCATCTGGAGTTATTTGATTGGCTATTTCGACCATCTGCTGATATAATTCTTTGTTTTCGTTTCTCAAAGAATTATAGTCCCTTTTGAGTTGTTGGAACTCATCCAGACTCATATGAGAGCTATTTTCTTTTATTGTTATGTATTCAATATACCTCAAATAGGCTTTTCTTCTTTATATTGACGTTAAACGAAGATTTAAAATTAATGTTTAATTGTTTTTGGGAGTGATCTATATTCCATTTCTTCTATATTTTTCTTTTTCTCCTTTCCTGTATAAGTGTTGGTACATACATCACTGCAAAACTAATGATAATGGACAATATAATGTCTAAAGTATTTAGTATTCCAACTATCTAAAAGTTATAGTATATATATACTGCAACAGGGGCATATATTGCACTTGCAGTTACAACACCTGGAGAATATTCGCCTGTATATAAGGTAAAAGCTGCATGAATTAAAAAATTTGAAAACACCCATGCCGCAGTTGATAATCCCAAAACAAGTGTCATTCACTGGGATAAATGTTGCAAGAAATACTGATATGAGAACATAAGCCATGAAAATAACGTTCTCAAGAACAAACTGAGCAAATGTCTCGGGTGCACCAAATTTTTTAGTTAAACATTATTGTCATTTCATAATTTTTATAATAATGATGCTTTATAAATAAACGCTTTATGGAAAAACTTTTATGGTGTTTGATTGCTGGGTCATCAGGAGGCCCTAATCGGGCTAGAATTAAAATGCAATTACATGAAAGACCTTATAATACAAATCAAATTGCTGAAAACCTTAATTAAATTATAAGACCGTAAAACATCATATTAAAGTTTAAAGGAGAATAACGTGATCACTTCTAGTGGAAAGAAAAAATATGGTGAATTATACTTTCTCACTAATCATAATATTAGAAAATTATGACAATTTCCAAAAAATATTTGGAATAAATTGTGATTCTCATTTAATTAGTCCATTCTTAGTTCTTTTCAAAATATCATTATAAATTAATTTTTATTAATTTATTTTTTTCATAGAAAACATTTTTTGAAAATATAAACTTTACAATAATTTTTTAATTTAACACTTTTTTATTTATTATTAGTTCTCTCATGCTCTATTTATGGGGTTATATGTTTGGTGATAATCCTGATATTCATGGTGAATCTGAAGAAATGGGAATACGTTATAAAATCCCTTAAAAAATTAAATGCCCCTGAAAGAGCCATTGATTTAGTAGAAACTATTCAAGAACAATTAGAAGTTTATGATTTAAACAGAAATACTATTGCATGGAAATATGAGGGCAGTGGAATGATTGTAGGTGGTATGTTCGATTTAAGAGATGTTTTAGAAGTTTATGCAGATTATTGTTATTGCTGCGTATCATATCGATCTAATTGTCTTATATGTCCAATTAATTCTCCAAGCATTAAAGGATGCTGTAAAGAACTTATTGAATTAATAGATATTGTAGCAGAGTTAGATTACCACCAGAGAAAAGAGCATCATCAATTTGTGGATTAGTCCTTTCAAGTCTAAGGAATTTATCTATAGCTTCAACAGGCTTCTTCACTTAAAAATGTTGTAAATTTTACATTCAGTTTTAGTGTCTAACCAATTTTAATGGCATATAATTCTTTTTGCTTTTGGTAATTTGATCATAAACATGAATTTTACCTTCTTGAAAATCCCTTATTCTCAAATTTAATATATCATTGGATGATAATCTAGATTAAATTTGAGTCAAAATCAAATGCTTTCATTTTGAATGTTTTACATGCATCAAACTAATTCTCTAATTTGATCTCTCGTCAAATATTATTAGAGTTATCCTGTACCATTGAAGTTGGATAATCCGTACCTGAATAAGATTACTCCATGTGTATATGGTTTTACAGCGTTGATTTCTGCGAATATGGTATTTGAACTCTTGGAAGTTGTATTTTGATCGGATTGGTAGGTTTCAAGTCCAGCTACGATTTTTCCTGGGTAAATGAAGTTGTTGATTTTAACCCAGTTTGTTAAACCGGTTGTACTCTGTCCGTAGTCACCTGTATAGAGCATGGGAACTATGTAGTCGCATAATGGTGCTATTAGATAATAGTATTGGTTTCCATCCCATCCATCGGGTTTAACACTAAGAGAGAACTTCACTCCTTGTGTTTCTGATCTCATGGCTTTGATTTGTGGAAGATATGCGGGCATATCATGCGTTTCCACATCTAATTGAACTCCTATGTTCATTTGAGCGACTTGCGAGGCGTAATTGAATCCGGGATATACCCAAGCGTTGGTTCTTATTCCCACAGTGTCAGCTTTTGTTTTGGCTGCGGATAGTACTGATTGATAATTATCATTTGATACTAAAACGTATATATCAGTAATTCCAGCGCTTTTTAAATCGTTGAAATTGATTTCTGATATGGGTGTGATACTGGGGTTTATATAATAACCTACGATAAAACCACCCTCTAACGATGAGATAGCCCAATTTATACCTAATAACAGCGTAATTATTATTAAAAATGATAATATCCATTTGTATTTAATGTTTAACTCCTCTTTATTTGTTTAACGATTTAATTTGCCCGCTCTGGAGTCGGTTTTTATTAATTATAATTTGTTTATCACACATGATTATATATAAGTTTTTCCTTATCAAGCCTTATTTTTCATTCTTTAAGTTCTAACTGCATCTTCTGGAGCAACACTTGCATATTAGTCATCTGATTCTTATATAACTTATTATCATACATTACATCGTTGAAAGTATATGTTAACTTCCTGTTTTCAATAGTCAAATCTTCATCTGGAGTTATTTGAGTGATTATTTCAACCATTTGTTGATATAATTCTGGGTTTTTGTTTCTCAAAGAATTATAATCCTTTTTGAGTTGTTGGAACTCATCCAGACTGACAGGAGAGCTATTTTCTTTATCCTGCCAACTACTCCACTATTTTAGTAAATCTTTAGTTATAAAATTTTAAATCGTCAGATAAAAGTTCTAACAATTAAAAAAAGGTAAGGAATATTTTAGATCCCGGTGGCGACTGCGGTAGCTCCTCCGTATGGAGCAGAAGTACTTTGTGAAGCGAGTGTTTTTCCACCTGTGGTTATTAAAACGGTTAGAAGTCCATTGCCGCCATCTGTTTTGCGGGCTGCGGCAGTTACAGATCCAGTTACACTGCCTATATTATTTGTTTGATTTCCAGTACCTGAGAATGAACGATATCCGAAAGGACCACTTACATCAACTGCCCAATTACCTGAATAATTTACTACAATATTTACATCATTGGAAGCTGAAGTGTTTGAACTGGAGGTATTAGAACTCGATGTGTTATTACTTGAACTATTATTTGTAGTACAACCAGATACAGCTATTACAAAACAAATAACTAAAATTAATAGACCTATTTGAAACTTCTTCATATAATCCCCCCTCAATATTTGTTTTAATTAATTTTTTTATTAAATAACATTTATCTAAGTTTTTATAATTATTTTTTATGTATAATGGTTCGATCTTGGAATTTGCTCTCCTGGTTTTACCAATTTTCATTTGAATGTCTTTCTAAGACTAGTAGTTTCCCTGATTTTTTCTTTAAGAAGTATCAGCTCTCATTTTCGGTTCTAATCATGATTGAATAATAAAAAATATATGATAAGAATTTTATAAATTAAATTTGGGAGGCTGATTATATGTCAAAAGTTAAAATCAAAGTTGTACCCTTTTCTGTTCCTATTTGCATAGCAGGTTCTATTATAAACGGAAAAATTAATTATGCCACTTACGGGTGTTTTGGACTTCTATCACCACGACCTACAACATATGTTTATATTGGTTCAGTGGAACCGCATTATACGAACACAGGAATCAAAGAAAATGGATATTTCAGTATTAATATACCCTCAGTCGGACAAATGCAGGAAACAGATTATGTGGGACTTGTTTCTGGTCGTGATACTGATAAATCAACAGTTTTTAAATCATTTTTCGGATCTGTTGATAAGGCACCATTAATAGAAGAGTGCCCCATAAATATGCTCTGCAAACTCACAAAAACAGTTGACCTTCCCGGTCGTGATATATTCATTAGTGAGGTTCTGGAAACATATGTGAACGAGGAATGCTTGACGGATGGAGAGTTAGATTTCATGAAAATAAACCCATTATTATTCACATCTGCTAATGGTTCATACTGGGAATTGGGGAAAATTGTAGGTTCAGCATATAAAGAAGGAAAAACTATGATAAAACGATAGATTCACAAATTTTTTTTTAAAGATCGTTCATTAATTACAAAAATTCTGTTATCCAAAACTGAAGCTTATAAAAAATAAAGGTCAAATAATAAAGTTCTTATAAAAATAAACAATTGGGTGTTTAAAATGGCGAATTTAATAGTTAATATATTATATGTAATTTTAGCAATAGTTATTGTAGTCTTTTTAGATTTTAAATATTTTAGATATGAATTTTGGAAACGGTTGATTGTAAATATATTAATTGTTTTAGTGTTTGCTGTTTTCTATTATTTGTTTTTAGTTAATTTATAAAATAAATGGTTAAATAACATCAATTAAGAATTTAAATGATCCTGTAAAACTTTTATTATTTTTTCGTTCTTCTTGTTTCATAGTTTTCATACATTCTTAACATCTTATTTCATTAAACAATTTTATTTGATATAAAACCCCACAAATGATAATATATAAGTTTTTAATTTTCAAGCCTTATTTTTCAATTCTTCACCTTCTAACTGCATCTTCTGGCGAAACACTTGCATATCAGTCATCTGATTCTTATATAATTCATTATCATACATTACATCATTTGAAAGCATCAGTTAAATTCCTGTTTTCAAGTATTTTTAGATTTCTCTTTGAAGTATATTCGTATGGATAAGATTTTGGAAACTTCATTTTGCAGATTAAAAAAAGAAATAATAGATATGTTGAACATAATATGATGTAGAAAGGAATATTTAAACCTCTAGGAGTGGATAGGAAATGACTTATGTTTTGGTTATACATAAAGTTGAGGACTTTGATAAGTGGAAGTCTGTGTATGATGAAGATGGTGCTACACGCAAGGATAAAGGTTCTAAAGGTGCTTTTGTCTTTCGAAATGCTAATGATCCAAACCAACTGGTGGTCGTTAGCCAGTGGGAAAATATAGAGAAAGCTAAAAATTTTGCTGAAGCTGAAGATTTGAGAATTACTATGCAAAAGCTGGCGTTACCGGTCAACCAGATGTTTACTACTTAGAAGAGATTGAAAGAACACCTTACTAAAAATTTTTGGTTAATAACTAATTTTCTTTTCATCTATTTTTTTTAGGTCTATTATCTCTAATTTAATTTATTATCAAAAACATTAGATAAATAATTTAAGGATACATATAGCCTTTAAAACTAATGAGGGAATAGTTATTTTTTTTTATTCGCTAAATTTTAACTTTTAATATTCTGTGCTTTCTATGTTTGGGTTTGGATTGCCGGGACCTATAATAACATATGGTGTACCACCACCGACGTCACCGTAGTGTTGAGAATTATAACCTGTATAATTCCATGTTTGCCATCCATTTCCGGTGTTGATTTCAACCCATGCATGTCGGTATCCAATTCCAGTTCCGTCGTTAACATAACCCATAATTCTTGCCTGTATTCCTGCTGCCGTTAGTTGGTCGTATAACCATGTTGAATCAGCCCAACAATCCCCGTATCCTAATTTAGTAAGTGAATTAACATCAGAAGCTCCTTGAACATCTTGGTATTGTGCTTCTTGTTGTCCTATTGCATTTAATTTTGCTGTTGTATTTGTATTATTCG
>PMWA01000007.1 GCA_003166335.1 Methanobacterium sp.
ATAATCTTGAAAAGTGGCAAATGATTCCATTTTTCGTTTCAGACAATGAAGGGAATGTAAAACATTTTTTAGATGCCGAGAAACCCATTAAATTTGAAGGTAAATATTATAACGTTCCACTGCAATGGAAATTTTTATGGGGAATAAATAATGATAATAAACCATTTAAAGGCAAAGACTTGGAATTCGCAAATTTTACCGATAAAGAGATTACATCCGCTATCAGTGAAGTCATAAATGATGAAATAGATCTTAATAAAGTTAAAAATGCTAGAAAACAAGATTTGGGAATAAATAAATTACATGAAACAATTAGTAA
The DNA here is from genome assembly GCA_003166335.1 of Methanobacterium sp. Taxonomy (GTDB): domain Archaea; phylum Methanobacteriota; class Methanobacteria; order Methanobacteriales; family Methanobacteriaceae; genus Methanobacterium_A. Next base: position 320 of record PMWA01000007.1, read on the forward strand.
GCCAGGAGTTAAAATCAATATTGTGGATAAATTATTCAAAAACTTATTCAATGAATACGAAAAAAGCAGAGATGAATCTATCTTAAAAAGACCTATTTTTGAATTAATAGAAAGAATATTAATTTTAGCAAGTTTAAACCATCCTCCTGTCTATACATATATTGAACTTAAAAATAAAAAATATATTTCAAATTTACTAAACGTAGTCATAAAGCCAAACTATTGCTTTATTAAACTCTAAAATCTTTTCTAAGCTGTCTCTTATTTATTCGAGTTCTGCTTCGTCATAGAAACGTTTAACGAAATAGATTTAAGTTGATTAATTATAAAAAAAAGAAGATCGCGATAGAAAATAAAACCAAATTTTAGAATCAAATAAGAGTTATTTAAAATCTATAAAAGAGTGTAAAGATGATAAAACTGAGTAATATTAAAAGCAGGGGAATTATAAATGATATTAAGGATTGTAATGTTCATATAAGATGTAAAAATTGTAATTATGAATATTATGATCGGATATTAGATAAACGGGATCAGGATGCCTTGGGTACTTCTGAAGTTGAATGTCCTATGTGCAATAAGCCAATGAAATCATTAGTTAAAAAGGATAATCAATCAACTTTAATGTGATTATTATGGTTAAAGAAAATATAGATGCTTTAAAATTAGTTAGAGGTTTAAAGAAACCTGAAAGGAATATGGTTTTGATTAATCCATTGGTACCCCTTAAAGAGGTAACAAATTTAAATAACTTTTTCGAAAAGTGATTTAATGGATACAGACATAGTTAGAATGATTAAAGATGCTTAATATGCTAATGTGGTGCAGATATGGTGAGGACAGTTATTAAACAGTGATCAATTGAGATTAATCATTCATATCTCAAATTTTTTAGGAAGGATGTAAGATGGGGAAAAGAAATTAGGATATATTGTTTCGAGTAATGTGCGTTATATTAGAGATTTTTCTATAGAAGAATATGAAAAGTTTAAAAAATCAAACGGTGACATACAAGAGATTAATAGTATAGTAGACCTTTTAAAGTTAGCTTTTTTAAATTTTGATGAATTTAAGAAATATAGTCTGAACAGAATCTCTCAATAGATAATAACATTATTCGGACTTGCTCTTCGTCGTACTCATTATAGTGACCATGGGCAGCTTTATTCCTAATATCTCCCAGACTATCAATCTGTTTCATAATTAATTTATCATAGACTTTCTCATTGTATAGATCTAAGTTTAAAGGTCCAATGGTTTTAAAATCACCATTATTTTTTTTTATAGATATATCATTCTGGACTGCCAAATTTCTTAGAGTATCTTCCAAAACTGATCCTATTATGACTGCAGCAGCATCTTTGTATCCTTCATTAAGGAGATGTTCACCCATTTCAAGAAAATCACTAAATATTTCAGCTCTTAAAAGATTTCTAACATTCACTAACAATCCATCTTTATAATCATTATAAACAGCTTGAACACTACCTAAAACAATACCAATATCTTTTTCAGAATATTTATCTATTTCGCGTAACCTTCTACTATTAAAAACACTTTCTAAACGTTTATAATAGACACTATCTTCGGAACAAATATTTTTAATAAATTGTCCACATCTAGTAACCCAAGTATTTACTCTAGCAACATCTTTACCATTTAACATTTTAGGAAAACGAGGATCGATAATGTCTAGTTCAGATATTAATTGAATAATTTCACTACCTTCTATAACTAAATTTTCGAAGTGTTGAACCATAAATTCATCTGTTTTATCCATTTGAAATCATCTCATATTATCTTCAATAATCTTTATTTCTTCTTCAGTCAATCCGTAGAGCTCATAAACCATCGTTCAATCTTATGTTTTTACATATTACTTATAAAAAAATTATAAAAGACTTTCCAGTTTCATTTAATCTCCTGATTCAAGGTTGTGGTCCATGTTAATGTCTTAAATATCCACATTACATTTGATTACAGTAAATCATGCAAAAAATCCAAAATAATAAATGTTCTGAAAGTATTAGATACGGTACCATAATTTAAATGTTCACCGTGCATAATTTTATGGCGGCTAAATGTTATTGGTGTATGAATTGGTTCACCGGGGTTAACCGTCCCAAAAAGAACGTCAAGAATAACATCGTTAATTACAGAGGAAAAATAATCATTAGGTGAATATATATGTTTCCAAGCTTCTATTTGACCCATAGGTTTTCCTTGACCTTCAAATTTAAATTTAGTCCTTGATATTTTAAAATTATTTTTAAGTAAAAATTCCCTTTGTATTCCATCAATTTGGGCAATTAGAGTTGGTACTACAAGAGTAGACGGAATCTTCTTATTTTCACAATGAATTATAGCATTTAAGCAGTCTTTTATAACTTTTAATCTTCCTGGCCTGAATTTTCGACTGGAATCCCAATCATTTACTAGCCCTCTAAGATTTTCGAAATTATTGTAGGCAAAATAGTTAAAAAAGTGTTTGTTAATTCTTGTTCTAGGTTTATTCATATTAGACAGGTTTAAAATTTCAGAAACAAAATCCATAGGCATTTTAGGCAATACAAACCATTGATATTTATTTAATGTTTTGATTAATTCAGGTTGGTTTATTTGGACTCTATCATATGATTTATTAAGTATTTCATAACTTTTAAAAATAGATGCATCTACAAGATCCATTAAAATGGGAGAAAATTGGGTTGATAACGTTTCAATATCTATTTGATTGATAGTGTTCATCATATCAATCGACTCTTGTATTGCGGTTGTATTAATTTTAGAAATTAAATTCATGGACTGATTCATTGCT
>PMWA01000036.1 GCA_003166335.1 Methanobacterium sp.
TTTAAATTCTTGTATGAAAATGCAGGAATGGAATGGACAGAGAAAAATGAAAAAGAAATAGATTATATATTTGAATCAATTTTACAAAAAGCTACTTGTGAAGCAGTGTATCGGGTCAGAAAAGCAAAAATAGACAAAATTTTGTAAATTTTAATATATAATAATTATATCCCAATTTAGCATCAAATTCAAGTAAAAATAATACTTTAATCAGTTAATCTGCAGACTTTTGTAATTGAATGTTTGATAAACTTAAGAGGTTTTAATGATCTTGTAGTTAATGATTCCGAATTTTAGTTTGATTATTTGAACCTACATTGGAGTCTGTTAAAGTTTCAGTTTAAATCAGAGGATTACACCATATAAAAAAAATGAAATAAAAAATTTATTTGGGATAATCCAAACATGGGTTTAATAGAAAATCATGACAAAAAATTAGTTATTAATTTTTATTATTGTAATTTTTTTTAGTGATTTCATTTCTTAAATTTTTTGTTATAGTTTATAATGATTCATTAAAAAAATGGGCGTGTAGAAACAAACACTCAAGACATTCAAACTCTTCTAGACCGCAAAGGTAGAATATTGGAACCAAGACTGACAGTTACTATTATAACTCATTTAAATAATACTTATTAAGCTTATTAAATAGGCTATAACTGGAAATATGATTAGATAAGAAACTCCTGTTATGAAATGGGCTTTAAAGCTGTTATCAGAATCATGGCCTTTACCCCATTTTGACATTACAGCCGCAAATTCCTTATCAGAGTAATAATTCCCATGTCTTTCTGTGGCAATAACAGAATGAAGTATGCGTGAAAAACCTAAGACAGATAGGGCTGCAAATGCAGCGGCCATAATAGGAAATGGGCCTACTGTATTCGGAATTACAAATGTGTAAAGTATTAGGAACCATAAAATAGGAATCACATCGATAATCATGAACCCTGAAACAAATCTTCGCATTGAATGGATTTTTTTAGATTTATCCTTGGAAAAGAACAGGTAAATATCAAATGTCCGGTACTTCCGTATTAGATTTATAACAGCGGTAAGATAAACTCCAAAAAATAGTATAAGAGCATCCTTACCAGAGAATACAACAACAGTGTAATTAGCATCAACCATTTTTTTTTAACCACCTATTTTTTTAAATTTATAGTCTCTTATTGTATCATTTTTAGTTTTTTTTCTAAAAAAAATTTTCAAGAGCTCATTTGATTAATAAATACCAGAAATACATTCTCCATAAATAAAAGAGATTTATTTATTCTAAATAAAATGACTTTAAAGTTCGATGAAAACTGATTCATCTTTTACTGAAACCTTATAACTAGTTAAATCGCGTGAACCACCAATAGCAATCCTAAGTAAAAAAGAAACGTCCTTTACAAGTTTACCAGTGCTAACATCATATGTGGAGCCATGCACTGGACAAGTTATGATATTATTTTCTAGTTTACCAATAGGCAGATATCCACCCGCATGGGGACATACAGCATCAACCGCATAGAAATTTCCATCAACATTAGATAAAAGAATATATCTAGATTCAACGGTAAAACCTTTCATTGACCCTTCCTGGACATCAGAAACATTACAAACTTTTTCTAACATTAATCCACCCATTATTATTAAATATAAATCTATTTTCAATAAACCAGACTCTTAGCAATTTTAAAATCAAATTCTATTACTTATTATTAGAAAATGGAATTAATTAAAATTATCTTTTTATCCCTTTAGGAATATTTTTTTCATTTGCATACTGTTTTAATCCACTCATCACTACGCATAACTTTACTAAATCTCATAGCCTGCGTAACTGAAATAGCTTTATGAAGTTCCTCTGCACTAATTTCTCCAGCATAATTTGATACATCAAGTGTTCCAGTAGCATCACTTAAAAATTCCACATTAAAGCCCAAATGCATAGCTTGCCTAGCTGTAGTGTCACAGCACATCTGAGTCATATAACCACTAATTACAACAGTATCTATACTATTTTTCCTAAGCCAAGATTCTAATTCCGTACGTAAAACTATCTGGAAGAGTTTTCTCAATAATGTAATCAAACGCTCTTTTTAAAACCTCTTTATGGATTTTCCAATCATCACTATCTATTTTAAAAGTTAAAGAATCTTCTCCAGGATTCGTATGCCGTACAAGAATCACTGGAATTCCAAATTCATTTGCAGAATCTATAACTTTTAGAATATTATCAAAACAATCCTCTGGATAACTAACTGGCAATTTACCACCAAAATATTCATTCTGAACATCAATTACTAATAAAGCTCTTCTCATATTATTATCCTATTTTTTTTCTTCATTTCTAATTTATATCTAAATCTTCACTCATTAATCACATTTTAGGAGCTTATTTACTAATCATTTAAATTTTTTATGAGCCTCACGCCCAAATCGAACGCTTTCTCACAATCAACCGGAAACACTTCTTTACGAATCTTAGTTTTTTCTTCTACATTAAATGAATTCACGTACTTCGAATAATCATCAAATTGATAAGTATCGGTAACCACCAGAGACTCAGACGATCCAAAAATTCTGCCTAGAAACATTTCATTAAGTTCTATATGCTGATCTATACTCAAAAATTTCATGAAGTCTTCTTTTGCACCCATCGTATATATAAAACCAATTGGTAACTTTTTAGGATACAAAGAGGAGCGGTTGGTATCATAAACTAAATACTGGAAAACAAAGCGTTCCAGGAATGAACTCATTTCACCAGTCACCGTACCCAAATATATAGGTGACCCGAGAATCAACGCATCCACTTTCTCAATACGATCCAACACTGGCGATAACTCATCCCTATATGCACATCGCCCATAAGACTTTCCATTCTTTAATTTACAACCAAAACAACTCGTACAACCTTTAAAATTAAGATCATATAAATTTATAAGCTCAGTCTCCGCTCCTTGAGAAGAAGCACCTTCCAATGCCTTATGTAATAAAGTAGCAGTATTCCACTGTTTCCGGGGACTTCCATTAATTGCTAAAACTTCCATATTTTTTCACCTTATTTAGATTTTATTTTAATCAGCATAAAAATTTCTTATTTAAATAATTAATTATGAATACTCTTTATCATGCGTTAAGTTAATTCTATATTCATTATGGATCATTATTTTACAAATGTAGGTAGGATATGATGAAAATTATTATTGCAACTCCTAGTGCGAATATTAAAACGTAATAGATGGCGGTTAAAATAATCGTGAAATAACCGGCCAAAACTAAGAATCCGTCATTTTCTAGATTCCCTAAACATACGAATAGGATCCCATATGATGGTAGGAAGTCTCCTAATGGTGCTATTATGGGTGTTATAAGTAGAATAGCCCCAAATGCCAGGGCAACACCATTAATATACTCCATTTTTCTTCCCCGGGTTAAAAAGCTAAGTCTTTCTTTTATTATTTTTTCTTCTAATGGTTTTAAAATACGTGAAATTTCATATAAAATTATTTCCATATTTTTTTTTGATATTTTGTAATCCCGGAAACGTTTAGGTATTAAAATAGGCCTCTGAAAGATTATGTCGCTACTGAGTAGGAATATGACTGATCCAAAAATTATGCTCGTACCGGGGATTGATACTGGGAGTAAAAAAGGGGCAGTTAAGATCATGCTTGACATGTAGAGGCCGCGTTCACCTATGATGTCTAGGAAATCTTTTAAAGTAATGCCTTCTGCAGGAATTTTTGGAGAAATCTCTGATATAACCACAGAAAACTTTTTTCTCCCCTCAACTTTCTCAGACATCTATTAACTACCTCAGAAAATGATTTTATGGATACATTCTTTTATATATTTCAATAAAAATAGGGAATCCTCATTTCAATTCTCTTTTTCTCTAATTATTCTATATAACAGTTTCAAAATACTTAATTTAAGAATAATACTTATAAAAACCTACTTTGTAAATTCAAAAAAATGGTTTATTAAAATTATATTTTCGTGAGGTTAAATAAGGTTAGTTAAATAAATTTAAGATGAACTATTCGATTACCATAACGTTTTTTAAATGGCGGAATTATAGACAGCCAACGTATTACTTTCCATCTATCCCGATGAAAATCGAAGTAATGCCACTCCTCAATAAACTTAATATGATTATTAAATTTCTCTAATTCTTTTCCATTCCGGACTCCCCATTTAAGAGTTGCATTAATTTGATATTGTTTATTAATAATGTCTTCTTCTTTACTTTGCTTCACCATATGGGGAGTTGTTATTTCAATAAGCATTTCAGCTGATTTAAATGAAATAACTAATTTATTCATTAATTCTTCAACCTCTCTTTCCGTGAAATACATCAATGTACCTTCAATAATTATTAAAACAGGTTTATTAACATTAATTTCATTAATCCAAGAGTAATCGAAAACAGATTTAGGTATCATCTTATATCTATCTGTTTCTTCAAAAAATTGTTTTCTAATTTGTAGTGATTCAGGTAAATCCAGATCATACCATTGAATACTGCCATTATCTAATCTATAAAAACGAGTATCAAGTCCACACCCGATATTAAGTATAAAACCATCCGGATTCTTATCCATAAAAACCTTTACTGCTTTATCTAACAATCCAGTCCTTACAACTACACTAACTTGAGTGGGCCAATTCTTATCATCCTCATCTAATTTACCAAAATCATAATTAATTTGCTCCATTATCTCTAAAGCTTTATCATCCTTAACAATAGGATTAGAATGTTTCATTTCAACAGCCCTAGCCCACAAGGGCACTAATAATGTTTCAGGGACACCACTCAGATTCTGTTCCAATTTTTCAACCATACTAAATCAACTACCCTAAGTAATCATTATTATTAACTAAAAATTTATTTCATTCACACATATAAAAAGAAGTATGGTTAATATTATCCTGAAACATTTTAAATTTTGAACTGACATAAAAAATATGATTTTGATGAATAGTATTTTTTTTTTAAATAAAATGAAAAATGAATTATGAAAAATAGTGATATTGTATTTGAAGTGAATTTTCATTTATTAAAAAATATTTTATAATGATTAATAGTGATAAACTATTTAAGGTAAGACTAACAGAATTACAATTACAATTGGAAAGGAGGGAAAAAATTGACACATGAAACTGATGTTCTTCTCAACGAGAAAAGAATTTTTGCACCCAATGCAGAAACAATCGAAAGAGCACATGTAGATGATTGGGAAGCAGAATTAGAGAAAGGAAAAGACTTGGAAAAATATTGGGCTGAAAAGGCTGAACAATTTGAATGGTTCCAAAAATGGGATAAAGTCTTAGACGATAGCAATAAACCATTCTATAAATGGTTTGTTAATGGTAAAATCAACTTAGCCTACAATGCGGTGGATCGGTGGATTAAAACTCCGAAGAGAAATCAGGTAGCCATACTCTATGTAAATGAGCGAGGTGACGAGAAAAAAATCACATATTACGAATTATACCGAGAAGTCAATAAATTCAGTAACGCTCTCATAAACTTAGGAGTTAAAAAAGGAGATAGAGTATCCATGTACTTACCCATGTGTCCTGAACTCCTGGTTTCAATGCTAGCCTGCACCAAAATCGGGGCAATACACAATGTAGTCTACTCCGGATTAAGCGTAGGTCCCTTTGTAGAACGAATGAACGAACTAAAAGCAAAAATATTAATAACCGCTGACGGAACCTACCGAAGAGGTAAAATTATAGACCTTAAGAAAATCGCAGACGAAGGCTTACTGCAATCACATACTGTTGAAACAGTGATACTAGTAAATCATACTGGAAATCCCATAGAAACCTCTGATTTAAGTGGTAGAGAAATATCCTATGATAGACTTATAGAAGGAGAATCCGCTGAATTCGAAGCTGAAGAAATGGATGCTGAAGACCTGTTATTCGTATTATACACTTCGGGAAGTACAGGTAAACCTAAAGGAATATTACACACCACTGCAGGTTACATGGTGGGTGTAGCCACCACTCTCAAGGATATATTTGATATACACGACGATGACTTATGGTGGTGCACAGCAGATATCGGTTGGATAACCGGACACAGCTACGTAATATACGCACCACTATTACTTGGAACTACTACCCTAGTATATGAAGGAGCACCCGACTATCCTGATCCAGGTATCTGGTGGAGAATAGTGGAAAAATATGGTGTAACTAAATTTTACACAGCACCAACAGCCATCAGACACCTCATGAGATTCGGTAATAGATATTCTAAAATATATAATACATCATCCTTAAAAATATTAGGAACAGTCGGTGAACCAATAAACCCCGAAGCATGGATGTGGCTTTATAAAAATATTGGAAAAGAAAAAATACCAATCATGGATACNNCACTCCACTAAAACCCGGATCAGCCACCAAACCCATACCAGGAATAGAGGCCGACGTGGTTGACGAAAAAGGTAATCCAGTGCCCTTAGGTAAAGGGGGATTCCTAATAATTAAAACACCATGGCCCGCCATGTTCCGAGGCTTATACCATGATAAAGAACGATTCATCAACACTTACTGGAAAGATTACCCCGGATATTACAATGCAGCAGATATTGCCCGTAAAGATGAAGACGGTTACTTCTGGATCCAAGGAAGATCCGATGATGTTTTAAAAATAGCAGGCCATAGAGTAGGAACTTCAGAAGTTGAATCAGCCTTCGTAAGCCATCCAGCCGTTGCAGAAGCAGCTGTCATTGGAAAATCAGACCCAGTAAAAGGGCAGGTTATAAAAGCCTTTCTAATACTTAGAGGAGGATATCAACTTAAAACTGAACTCATTGAAGACTTGAAACATCATGTCAGACACGAATTAGGTCCAATAGCTGTTATAGGCGAAATGGAACAGGTAAATTCTCTCCCAAAAACAAGAAGTGGAAAAATCATGAGAAGAGTTTTAAGAGCCAGAGAACTAGGAGAAGAAGTAGGAGACACCTCCACCCTCGAAGAATAAAACAGATTTTCAGGAAAAAAAAGATTCAACAAAAAAAAATAATTTGATTAAAGGAGGTTCATTAAGAATGGATGATGAAGAATACTCTACTATAACTATAGATGGAAAGAAACTTTTAAGACATACACCGGCAAATCCAGCTCCTTTAGGATTAGTTGCTTTCGGAATGACCACAGTTCTCTTAAATTTTTCCAATGCAGGATTTTTTGGATTAAGTAGTATGATATTGGCTATGGCATTAGCATATGGTGGAACAGCACAAATAATTGCCAGTGCAATGGAATACCGGAATGGAAACACCTTCGCCACACTAGCATTTGGATCATTCGGATTTTTCTGGTACTCCTTCGCCATCCTCCTAATTATGCCAAAATTGAATCTAGCAACCGCGCCTAATTCAGCATCACTCGCCGCATACTTATTCATGTGGGGTGTTTTCACCGCAGTAATGTTTATAGCAACAATTAAAATAAGCCGCGGATTACAAGTAGTATTCTCTACACTGGCCATACTGTTCTTCCTATTAGCATTAGGAGCAATAACTGGAAACAGTACCATAACATTAATCGCCGGCTATGAGGGAATATTTGTCGGATTAAGTGCAATGTACGTAGGACTGGCAGAGGTTATAAACGAAACACATGGAAGAAAGGTTCTACCAACCTAAAAACTTCCTACACAATAGAAACAATCAAGGTCCACATACCACCATGAAAACCAGCGACATAAATAAGTGGTTCTCTAGTCATTTACGACTAGACTCCATTTTTTTTTATTTTTAAAATCTACTAAAATATTTAATTTAAAATCTAAATATATAACCCCTTAATTGTTTGAGGGTATATCATCACCGTGTAAATGACCCTCAGGAATCGACTAAATATCAATCCTGTTATTATTTAAACTTAATACTATTTACTATACCTATTGATTCTGTCCCTTCCCAAAAATAAAAGCTCTGGACGTTTTACATTCACACCCTCAACATATAACATCAAATATCTTGTATAAATATTTATTTATAAATATAATCCATTTCCTGAGCATCTATTGTATCCTCGTCCATTTTCACGAGCTTTTCACCAAATTCACGAAGTAAAGGTACATAATCCTCCATAAATTAAATCCTCCTTTTAAATTTAGTAAAATATTATTTTTTTCCACTTTGAGATTCTACAAAAAAAATAATATTCCTATACTAAAGAAAAACACTCGACCAAGAGAGCTTATGAGAAGTAAAAAATCTGATAAAATATAAAATGAATTACAATATTATATTTATTACACTAAAAATTGGTAATAAATGTAAAAAAGGAATATAATATACTAAGAAGAATATATACGAACGTTAAGGATTAAATAATTAAGAAAATAGTTAATCAAATAATATGGAGTTTTATAAAAATGGGTAATAAAAACAAATTTGAGGATGATGATCATTTAAGATATTTAAATGATTGTAGACAACTTAAAATGGAATTGATTCCTATAGATGATAAATGGAGTAATTTAACTGAGGTCGATGTGGATAAAGCAAAGATGTTGCTTAAGAAAATTCGGGCATGTATTGAAAACGACTCAAAACTACAAGATAAATATGAAAATTGTATCAGTTTCCTTTTATTAGTCCTAACTCACGTTTGTGAAATTGAATTTGTAGATATAAATGATATTAATCTTTGTAAAAAAATTATAATTTTTAATAGTAGGTTTTATCCTAATCCCGATAAACCTGTGGTAGCTAATCCTGAAGACAGAGCTAAGGCTGAATCTTTACTGGAATCTGCCATTTTAACTCTTAGAAAATACTCTGAAAAACCTGTTACACTCGCAATAGGTGCAGTGAATCTAAAAAACCTTATCATGCATTCATATAATGATCCAAATGACATTCCACAATTTGTTAAAGAATTCAAACATCCTAGATTTCTTAAAGGTCGCAGATATTAAATTTTTTATTTTAATTCATCTTAATTCTGGTATCGGTAATGTTTGCAAGTAATAAGGATATATTTTTTTTGTCGATAAAAAATTTTATCAAATTAAAAGGATAAAAATTAGTTTAAATGATGGGAGTGGTAGTTGATGACTGTTACATTGGATTATGTTGAAAATTTATTTAATTATCTTAAAATAGGTGAAAATAAAAAATTTTTCGAAAAAGTAGCAAATAATGTCAATTGGACAGTGATGGGTACTCATCCATTGGCTGGAATTTATAATAGCCGTGGGGAGTTTGTATCTAAAACATTTATAAGATTGAATCAGTTACTAAAAGAAGATATTATTTTAAAGGTTAATAATATCATAGTTCAAGGAGATAATGCAGTTGTGGAAATGATATCCCTTGCAACTGCGTTAAATGGTATGCCATTTAATAATACTTATTGTTGGATAGTTAAATTTGAAAATGAGATCATAGTAGAAGTTCGTGCCTATGTTGATTCAGCTTTGGTGCAGAAAGTCATCAACGAGAACGAAAAAACGATATAAAACAGAATATTCCACAAATGTAGTGAAAACTTCAGATTCATTCTTTTATGTGTCATGGAACGGCAGTTGGAAATGAATTAGATATTACCCTGGGATTTTGATGAAGAAGTAGAAAATAGATAATAAAACAAATGTTTAACATTTATAACCTCAATCATCAAGTTCTCAGTTTCAAAAGGAGACCCATGATGCAGTTATGCTCGGTGGCACCTTAAAGGCACTGTAATAGGATTCTTCTACAATCAGAATAAATGGAATTGTTTCCCGTTACTCCGTGAATCGGAGTAGTTGTAAGATTTAAAAAATATATCACGCCGTTATATTCAGTAATTGTGAAGTTTGTAGGTTTTGGTAAAAAATTTAAAATAAATAATAATTTTAAAGTCTTAAGCCTATCCGATTTAAACCGAATTCATCTTTTTCTTCTTCTTTTTCTTTATTTTCAGTTGATTGTGAAACTTTGATGTTGACTAGTACTTTATCGCCTATGGAATGAATATTTTCATATGATACAAATGTTTTTTCTCCTGATCCAAAGGAAAGGAAACCTCCTCCTCCTTTTTCAACCACTAATGATTCAATCCGGTTATTCTCAAAATCCCATGTCACATCTTTTACTACACCCATTACAATTCCTGAATCATCTATAACTTCTTTTCCCAGTAAATCTTCAGCGATATTCAATTTTTTACACCCCTTTAAATTATATTATTTCCATAAAACTTAGAATTTAAGAACGCATGTATACATGAGTAATTAATTGCAGCTTATTTAGCTTATACTATTATATATATGTATTCAGGATATAATAAAATTAATTATTATTTAATATATAAAAAATTAATAATATAAAAAATTGAAAAAAAATTTAAATTTTAGTTATATTTTTATAAATAGTCCAAAATAAAATTATAAAAAAAATCTATTTAATTATTTATGTGAATATTTATTTCGTTTTAAATAAATTAAATTAAACATTTTTATTATTATTAATTTTTTTTATACCTATAAATTTTTGACAAAAAAAATTTGAATTTTATCTTGTATCTCCAGGTTCGATTATATTTTTATCAAAAAATTATATGAATTCAAAAAATATTTTTTCTCCTAGTTTTCGAGTAACTGTATTTATTTTTAAGGTTTGGATTAAGATCCTGTAAAATATGTGTCTACAATACTAACTCTTCAAAATATTAAATTTATTTATAGTAAAATAGTAAATTTAGTTACAATTTACATCATTACATATAGACCAATTAATCTAAAAATGGTCACTTCTAAGATTTTGGGAAAATATTAGTGAACTTAAGGATTAATATGATTATTTGACTATAATGTATTAATTAAAAAAATTCGATCTAAATTTATCTTTATGCTAGAGAAATAATGAAAAAAAATTACTTCCTTAATTATTTAAATTTAAGGGAGATTCACCACTCATAATAGTTCAAAAAAAAAGAATGATTAAAAATGAATATTTTAATCAAATGCCAAAAATCTTGTCCAACCAATCATAAATCTTCTGATGAGATATACTACTTGCTCCCATCTGACAATGTTCTTCAGCTGATTCTTCCACATTAAATAGTATAAATTTTTTAGGTGACTGAATAACATCATATAATTTTTTAGCCTGTCCAGCAAAGAACTGATCTTTTTCTGAGTCAATGATTAACATAGGGCATTGTATCTGTTTAACACAATCTTTAAGATTGTATTCTGATTCCTTTAGGAAAAGTTCATGAGGAGTTTCCGCTCCGAACTTCCACATACCATCCTGCATCGCCCAACGAATCTGTGCTTCAGTCTTCATTAAATCATAAACGATTTTATCCACCTCTTCTGGGTTATTAAGAATTGAATTCATACCCTGCTCCCGATTCATTTGCATCTTGGCGAATTGGGGTTCTAAATAGTCATAGATTCCACCATTAGCTATGCAAGCATGGATACGATGTTCGAAAGCAGCTGCCCTTGGTGCTAGATATCCGCCGAAACTGTGTCCATAAAGCGCAATTCGATCAGGATCAACTTCTTCCCTAGTAATTAAGTAATCCACTACAGGTGTGACAGCAGCTTCCCAATCAGGACGGAATTTTAATTTCCGTTCCCGAATAACCCTGCCTTGACCAGGACCTTCAAACAAGAGACAGTTATAGCCTCGACGAGCAGCTGCAGCTCC
>PMWA01000123.1 GCA_003166335.1 Methanobacterium sp.
AATCCGGCTACGAAACTGAACAGAGCAGGGTTTATTATGAATCCTAAACCCAATATCAGGGCTATTATCCCTAATATAATCTCTAAAAGTCCTAAACTCGAACTTCTTTTCATATCACCGTTACCAACAACTATAAGACCAATTCCTAGCAGGGCCAATGCAAAACCAGCTAAAATACTTACAGCGATTAATCCCAACAGTGGTAGAGCCAAAACTATTATACCCAAAATTATCAACAATATGGCTGTTACGTTTTTGTCCATGTATTTCTTACCCCCTTAAAAAGATTTTTATCAAACTAATTATATGATTCACATCATTAAAAAAATTTTCCATAAAACTACCTAATAACGTAAATTTTTCATTGCTGAGAAAGAATAAATTTTTTGATAAGAAACCCATGATGGAATGCTCCGAGAAGGTTTCCCCAATATTTCAGATCCCATCACTAATAAAATTTTAAGAAAAAAAATAAAAAAAAGAAATTTTTAAACCTTTTTCACTGTAGTCTGTTTATTACCGCCACCAAAATTTAATCCATGGGTTATAGAGAAGGCCACCAAAGCCGCTAAAAAAACAGGGAGAATGTCATTCGCTGGCAGACCAATGATCACGATGCCTATCGCTGCTAAAGCCAATGGAATGGGTACAATAGCTGCGGGTACTGCTACTATCATACAACCCAATGCCAAACCCAGTGGCACTTGAGGAAAAATTAGATGGATTGCAGACCCCAAACTCGAACCAACAAATAGAAGTGGGAAAATAGGACCTCCGATGAAACCAAAGTTCAATGCCCCGCTTAAAGCCACTAACTTAGCTAAAGCGAACACAATAAGAAGTAAGACTCCGATTTCCGCGGCCTGTTGAGTAATTATAGGCATTTGAGTGGTGCCCAAACCAATCGTTGTAGGTAGAATAAAAGCCAGCAAACCTAAAAGTAAACCTCCCAAAACACCACGTATAATCGGTGTATTATTAAGAGGCTTCACCAAACGACTGAACGATTTAGTCAAGATCACAAAAAGCAGAGCAAACGGAACAGCGAGGATACCCAATGCTATACTCGCTACCAAATCATAGATCCTCAAATGATAGGCGGGTGGTGACAAAATACCAAGTAATGGTGATACACTCATTCCATTAAGAGTATAAAAAAGACCAAAACCAACTGCTGCCGCTAATCCGGCGATTAATAAAGTTCCATAGTAAGTTACAGATTGAATGTGGTCTGATTCCAGCAGCATCAGCAAAGCAACTACTGGTGATGAAAAAAGACCAGCATAGGCTCCGGAAACTCCACTCAGAACATTAAGCCGTGTTTTATCAGAGCTCATTCCACGCCACTTCGAGACCCAACTTCCCAAACCAGCAGCCAGCATACCAGTGGGAACTTCAGGACCCAGACAGAAGCCGCTGATTAGTGATACCAGTGATATCAGGAGTGATGATGGCACAGGCTCGGGGTCCAGATATCCATCTTTTACTGCATCAAATACATTCATTTGTTTGGCAGAAGTGAAACGATGGATTAAACCCACCAAAAACCCAGCCCCCGTCATCACACCTACTATCCACCATGGACCAGTGAAGGGAGTCCAATCCGTAAGGCTGGGTAAGACCATGCTTTGACCCATGTTCATAAGAAAGATGAAGATAAATGCCCCTATAGCACTGAGCAATCCCAACGACAGGCCCCAACCCATACGCATCCAATACTCTCTTGATCTTAGGTTAAAATCCATTGACATAACTATTAAACCCTCCCCACTTTTTTACATGAATTATATTATTAGTGACAGTATATAGCCATGGATTTGAGTTAAGCATGGCTTTAATCCCAATATGAATTAATATTTTGTTTTAAGCAACATAAAATTATTATCATTTGAATATTTATCTTTATTAAAAGTTTACCTCCATATATTTGCCATTCCCAACGAAAGAAGTAAGATGTAATAGGTTAGCGGTGCTGAACAATCAACAAATAAAAACTGTAAAAATGATATTCTAATGGATTTTCAAGATTATACTGTTTTAAAATTTTTCCTAATAAAATAAATAGAATCTTAAATTAGTTATAACATTTGAGAACTCGTAATATGATATTTAATTATTATGTTAAACGTTTTAGGAAAAAAGAATTATTTTAGAGTAATAGTTATATTTAGCACAACGAAGTAGCAGATTTAAAAAAAATTATATACAAAGGAAGATAAAAATAGTATTAATATAATATGTGGAGGTTTCACAAACATGCCAGGAGTAGGACCATTAGGAAGAGGCGGAGCTAGAAGAAGAACTAGAAGAAGGATGTCAGCAGTGAATGAGATGGGCAATGAATCACAACCATCTGAAGATGTTGAAACATCCGAAGGCCCAGATGAATTAGAAAAATTAGCTAAACTTCTAAAAGATAAAGGAATTATATCTGAAGAAGAATTTAAACAAATATTTGAATAAAACATATTCATTTTTTTGATTAAAATAATTAAAACAAATTCTTTTTTTTGAGAAAAATTTGAATTTTAATGCATAAATCCAATATTTTAATAAAATTCATCGATTGATCTATCATTAATTGATGAAAAAAATATTAATTTAGATAAAATTATTTATAAAATTTTCAGATAACCTGAAATCGGTAACAAAGGCATTTAATCCCCTAAAATTTAAATAAATAAATATTTAAACAACTTTTAACAAACATAAGATGGGTACTTAAATATGGTAGCTATTGAACAAAACGTATTATATATAATAATAGCGGTTATAATAGTTATTGGACTAATAATTGCATTTATGCTGCGTAGAAGACGTGGCGGAAAAGAAAAGATATTAAATGCTAAATATTTCGCTAAAGAAACTGAAGAGAAGAAGATAAAAATAGTTGAAAGAGACCTTGAATCTAATTATATGGATAACATTATTTTACCATATGGACAGCAAAAAAAATTGAGCAATATCAGGGAAAACACTTCTGATCTCACTCATAAGGTAGGATACTTCAACAACAAGATAAATCAAAAGTTGTACAGTCTTGAAGAAGAGAAAGAATACGTAAAACTCCAAAAACTACTCACGAACGTAGATAAGACGAAACAGAAACTTGGAAAGAAAATAAGTAAAAAGAAAGGAGAAAAATAAGTCCAAATACTACCACTAATAAAGTTTACAAAGTGCTTATTATTATTTGACTAAATGTTAATTAATCATTTATTTTCATATGAAACTGAAATTTATCATTTCAAGGACGCTAACTAGAGAATAATTAAAAATTTGAGTAAAAATTTCAACTGTTCAAGGTGTAAAATTAATTAAATCAAAATTTAAGACAATTATTTGGAGTTGGTGAAACAAATGTCTGAAATGAGTGAAAAAGCACATTCAGCATTTTCTAGTGCAAGTAAAAAAATAAAAATTGACAGCACTATCGATAGCGTCAGTGGAAAAGTAGCAGGAGTAAGTGAAAAATTAAAAGGCACAGCAGAGGAAGTTCCAGAAAGTACTGATGAGCTTTCAAACAAAATAGAATTATTTTTTGAAGAAAATCAAAATAAAATCATTAAAGAATGGGAACTTGCAACCAAAAATGACATTCTAGACATTGAAAAGAGATACACGAAGGTATTAAAGGGTATGGGCATGCTTGACAGTAGTTTCAATGAATACGAAGAATCCACGAATAAAAAACTCAAAAAAATTGAGGAAAGACTAAACAAACT
The DNA here is from genome assembly GCA_003166335.1 of Methanobacterium sp. Taxonomy (GTDB): domain Archaea; phylum Methanobacteriota; class Methanobacteria; order Methanobacteriales; family Methanobacteriaceae; genus Methanobacterium_A. The sequence continues at coordinate 3,726 of PMWA01000123.1, forward strand.
GGAAAATCTTGAATAATAAGTTCGCACTACCAAATAACATAATTTATTTTCAAGTTAATATTCCATCTCTAAGATATAATATATTATCACAATAATCACCTAAATCGGGATTATTAGAAGCAATTAAAACACCGCATTTATCTCCAAAATTTCTAATTAAATTTAATATTTTTTCAGCATCATCTGAATTTAATTCTTCAGTAGGTTCATCTGCTAACAATAGAGAAGGATTATTAATCAATGCTCTTGAAAGAGCAACGCTGTTGATCCGTTATAGAAATTCATGTGGAAATTTAGTTACCTCCTCCAAACCTACTATTCTAAGTAACTTCACAGCTATTTCTTTATTTTTTACAAAATATAATAAAAAATAAAAAACCTTTATTCTGCGGGTTTTTCAGCCTCATCAGTCATAATTGCTTTTTTCACAGACTCTTTGGTGGGTTTTAATGTTTTTCGAGTTTCAAGGTTAGATGCATATATTAAGCCAGTCGATCTTCCACCAAACATGTAAAAGTATGAGTAGACGAGTATAAATGCAATGATAAATCCTATGTAAGGAATTACATTCAAAATACCAGCTATGATTCCGAATATTATTCCGATGATGATCATAATTATAAACCATAGAATGTATCTTCCCCATCCAATTTTAGATATTCTCCCAACTATTTCACGGAATTTAAAGGCTGCTCCCAGTTCATCATAAAAAGACATATTTGCTATGGCGATAATTTCAAATAATCCGAATATAATAGCTAAAATTAAACCAAAGACCACTGTAATATTCACAATGCCACTAAATGTTACAAGGGAACTGAATATTCCAATAATAAGTACGATCAAAGGAATTATAAGATACACTATGCTAACTACCAGCACTTTAAGACCATCTATAAATAAACCAACCAAATCATCAAATTCTGGTAGATCATCAACTCCGGCAAGGGTTGATTTTATTATTCTCAAAACATAACCTAAACCAATAAAGTCTACGATAGGAATGATTAATATTACCCCTAAAATTATAATTTTTTTCCAATCAGAAGACGGATACTTTATCGCATCTAAAATAATCTCTCCAACATCCATTTTTTAATCTCCCCCTATAATTATATTACAAATTTAATTTATGGAATTGATTTTATATAAAATTATATGATTCAAAATTCATTTAAAAAAAGT
>PMWA01000033.1 GCA_003166335.1 Methanobacterium sp.
AACCATTAACTACAAGTCCCTTAGGATAACTAATTCGATTATTATCATCAATATAAACCCCTAAGGAAACAATTTCAGATAAACATTTATAAAACTCTGCATCCGCTAAATAAGAATCAACTATAACTATATCAAAATCATTTAAATAATCAAAAATTTTACTCGAATCATCTAACCAATTAAAAATAGTATATTCAGTATCTTTAAGCAGAGGCTCAATAGTGGAATCTCCATTCACCATAAGTTCTATGGATAATTCTTTCAGTTTGAAAGCTTGATATAAAGACAAACAACGAGTAACATGCCCAAAACCAATCTCACTATTACCCTCAGTCAATATTAAAATCTTCATATTTACATTTATCCATAAAATTTACTATTTTTTGATTAATTAAATTTTGTATAAATAATATTCATTAAATATCAAATTTTTTTTTATTTGATACAAGAATCTACATTTTCTTCTAAAAACTTTTTAATTCTATATAACTCCTGCAACTCTAACAATTTCAAAGCTTCCAAAAGTTCATCATCAAAATTATTAAAAGATTTTTTAGCCAATATATTTTTATTTATAAGTTTCAACCATGGTTTCACTTTAAAAAGATTTACTATATCTCCAATATTAAAAAAGTTATCTGTCGGATATAAGTAATCATAAACCGTGCAAAGCAATGCATAATCCTCTATTGTATCTAAGGTAATTCTAATATCCGGCGCAGTAATTTCCTCATCCGCTGATATATTATTTATAGTAAAGGATTCAGGATTACTCTTATATATAAATGGAGTTACATGCTCCTGTTCAAAATCATGGGTTGCTTCCAGATAAGCCTTCTCTAACACGTTGAAATTAAAGACTTCCACATCCAAACCATGAGGAAACGATCGAATCAAACTATTCGAAGTATAATCGGCAGCTGATTCTAAATGATTAATAACTGCATAATCAACAATCCCTGGGTCAATGCAGGGGCAATCACTCGTAACCCGCACCACTATATCCAAATCATACTCTACAGCTGCAAGATAATATCTTTCTAAAACATTATCCAAACTACCCCTAAAAACGGTTACATTCTCCTTAACTGCAATATCCACTATCCTCTCATCAATAATATCAGTAGATGTGGCAACTATAATCATATCAAGCAATGATGATTTCTTTAATCTGCGTATGACCTGCCCGAGTACTGTTACCTTACTATTATAGGGTAAATATTTCAAAACCTTCCCCGGAAGCCGGGTGCTACTGGTTCTCGCTTGAATAATCGCACCAATCTTCATAACTAAAAAAATTCCATTTTTACAATTTTTTTATAAATTATTGAATACCTTAAAAACCTTACTTATCACATAATCCACGTCACTATCACTCATCCCTGGATATAAGGGGATGGTAATCTCACTTTTATAAAAATCTTCACTAACTGGACAAGAACCACGTTTATAACCTAAATTTTGATAATACGGTTGCAAATACACGGGTATATAATGCACCTGCACACCTAAACCTTCACTATGTAATTTACTAAATATTAATTTCTTTTTATCCTGATATTCATTATTAAGTAAAATTGGATATAAGTGATAAGATGATTGGCAGCAATCCTTCACTTTAATTGTTTCAAAATAAGGATTATCCTTAAAAACTTTATCATAACGTTCAGCTATGTATCGTCTCCTCGCAACGAAACCATCCAATTTCCTTAACTGACTTAACCCTAAACTTGCTTGAATATCAGTCATCCGATAATTAAAGCCTAAATAATGCATTTCATAATACCAATCACCATCAGACTCATTAACAAAATTGTTTTTAGTAACACCATGCGACCGGAACAACCTTAATTTAGTATAATAATCCTTATTATTCGTTAAAACCATGCCACCTTCACCCGTCGTGATATGCTTCACTGGATGAAAACTGAAAATACTCATCTCACTATACTCACAATTACCAATACGCTCCCCCTCATACAAGGCGCCCAAGGCATGAGCCGCGTCCTCAATAATTTTAACATTATAATCCTCAGCAATACTAGCTAACTCCTTTAGATCAATGGGATTACCACTATAATGAACCGGAACAATCAACTTAGTCTCATCCGTAATCTTCTCTTCAATAAGTGATACATCCATATTACCCGTACTCATCTCCACATCCGTGAAAACCGGTTTCGCATCCAAATATAACGCTGCATTACTTGTCGCGACAAAAGTATTCGGAGAAGTAATTACCTCATCACCCTCCCCTATACCTAATGCGAAATAACTTCCATGAAGCGCGCTGGTACCTGAATTAAAACATACCGCGTACTTCGAACCAACATACGCTGCTAACTTCTCCTCAAACTCCGCGATTTTAGGTCCCGTAGTAAGGTAATCACTTTTTAAAACGTTAACTACACTATCAATGTCCGATTCATCAATAAACTGCCTACCATAAGGAATAAAACGAATAAAGAATCACCTTTTTTTAATAAACAACTTTAATATTATCCAGTAAAACTTTAAGTTTATCCACAGTTAACCATTCCTTATTCTTATTACTGGCATACCGGAATCTATCCACTACTTTCACTCCACCATTCCTATTACTCTTCTTCCACCAATCCAGATCCGGGTAAATAATATAATGATCATCATATTCATAAGTAGTTCGTGAATCCTCCTCGGTAATCATAACTTCATGAAGCTTCTCACCCGGTCTAATGCCAATATCCTCAAAAATACAATCACCATGCAAAGCCTTAGCTAAATCTGTAACCTTAAAACTAGGACACTTCCGGACATACAATTCCCCGCCTTTAGCTTCACCTATAGCTTTAATAACCAAGTCAACCGCTTCATCAAGCGTAATCCAAAACCTGGTCATTCTACGATCCGTAATCGGGAGCTTCATATCTCCATTATTAAGTAATGATTTAAAAAATGGTATAATACTACCACGACTACCCGCTACATTACCATACCGTACCACGCTAAACAATGTATCCTTATTACCCGTATACGCGTTACCCGCGACAAACAATTTATCCGACACTAGTTTAGTTGCACCATACAAGTTAACCGGATTAACTGCCTTATCCGTGGATAAAGCTATTATCTTCTCCACTCCCTTATCAATCGCCGCGTTAATAATATTCTCCGCACCATTAATATTAGTTTTAACCGCCTCAATGGGATTATACTCCGCGGCGGGAACCTGCTTAATCGCTGCTGCGTGAATTACAATATCAACTCCATCAAACGCTCGGTACAATCTACCCTCATCCCGCACATCACCCAGGAAAAACCGAAGCTTCCCCTCAAATTCTTCAAACTCACGTTGCATTACATACTGCTTATACTCATCCCGTGAATATATGATTAATTTCTTCGGATTAAATTCATTTAAAACTCTTCTAGTGAAATTATGACCAAAAGAACCCGTACCACCCGTAATTAATATTGTCTTATCACTAAACATCTCAAATAAACCCCTAAAATAAATAAAAAAATTTTTTAAAATTGTGAATAAATTATATTTTATTATACTTTGGAAAACTATTATTTTATTCCATATTTACATTTTATAATGTTTAAATTTTAACTACTTTATTTTTTTGACAACCATTAATCGAATTAAATCAGAGATTCTCCTAGATGATTCACCATCAACCTTAAATGCTTCATCATAAACAAACTTCCTCATCTTCTCCCTATCAACAGTCTCCCAGGGATGATAAACTAACCGTTCTAAAGCCATTGGTATTGAATCCGTTTTCTCGATAAATAAAACTCCACCATCCTTAAAAATTTTACTACCATTATCCATATTAACAATTAAACATGGCTTATCAAGCGCTAACGCCTCCAAAGCAGCAGTTGAGGATACACTCACCACCACATCCGAAATACAAATAAGTTCATGCAAAGATTCCGTATCATATATTAACGGTGACAATGGATAATCCTTTAAAATTTTAATATAATCCTGTTTATTCTCATGCGGTGCGTGAAGTTTAAATATTAACTGGACATCCTTAAAATTAACGCACGCTTTAGCTATTTCACTTACAAAAAAACGTCTCTCTTCAGGAGTCCAAAGCCCCGCCTCAACAAACCAAGACGTTAAAACAAGCACCACCCTCTTACCTGACGGTACACCGTACTTCTCCCGTAAACTCTCCTTAACTTTAGAATCCTTATATTGAAGTAAATCATCAAATTTACTACTACCCGTAACCATTAACCGATCCGGTGAAACACCCTCACCAACTAACAAGTTTTTAGTATTATCCCCAAAAACTGCAATCTTAGATGATTCACCCCGTCCATAAGTATACGAATAACCCCGACCATATTTAAATTCAAATTTTAAACGACTAACTTTATATTTAAACGGACGATACGGGTTAAAAAAGAGTTTAAACAATCGAAGGAACATTTTATAAAAATATTCCACTTTATTATTAACCGACTTCTTCTCAAACCTAACCGCGGCAAGCAAACCATCCTGAACCGTCAATGAGGGTAATCCTAATTCATTACAAGTTTTAATAAACAAGATATCCATAGGGCTTTGATCATGCCCCGAAACTAATATATCAGGCTTCTCATCACCCATAATTTGCTGAACCGATTTCATACTCCAATCATTCATATTAATATAATCCAAACCATATTTCCGGAAATAATCATCCATATCCGATAATAAAGTAAATATTTCAGTATTAACAAATTTAAAATGAAAATCAGGTAAATACTCTCTAATACTCCTAAACATGTCAACTTGAGCAGTATTACTCACAATAAACAAACCATTAAATTCTAAATTATTTGACATCATAATCACATGTTACGAATTTTTTTACTATAAATTAATACTAAACTTAATTGAAAATAAAAAAAAATTTTTTGTTAACTAACTAAATTTTTTATTTTTTTTCAAAAAAGCATACTCTTAGAAAGGTTAAAAAAATGTTTTAAATTTCAAATCAAATACTATAAGTAATACAATTATATTTCTCAACTTAATAAAGGTTTATTCCCAAATTATACCAGAATCAATCAAAAAAAAATTGGATCAAATTTTTTGTAAATGATGATAAATAATAACTTAAAAAAGGAAATCCTAACTAAATGCCATGAATTAGGAGTAAAAATAGTCGGCTTCGCCCCAGTGGAGAGATGGCAAAATTCACCCAAAAAATTAGCAAACAAATTCAACAAATGGATACCCCGAGATTACTGGCCCACTAGCATCTATCCCGAAGCCCAAACAGTCATAGTAATCGGATTACCCGTACCCTTACCCATAATAGAAACCGCGCCAAGCATATACTACCATGAATTATACAATACCATCAACAACCTCCTAGATCAAAAAGCATATGAAATAGCTACCTACTTAACAAGTAACGGATACCCCAGCATCAACCTACCACGAGACGCCTACACGAACATTGACGAATTAATAAAAAACCCATTCGCCTTCTTCTCCCATAAACACGCCGCCTATCTCGCGGGTCTGGGATCCTTCGGCCAAAACAATGTGCTACTAACTCCCCAATACGGTCCACGAGTACGATTCACCAGCATATTCACCACAGCAAAAATAAAACCAGACCCCCTGAAAAATATTGATTACTGCACCCACTGTAATAAATGTGCTGTTAACTGTCCAGTGGAAGCTATACCCTCAGAAAATACATCAACAGGAAATATTCAACCTGTTGATAAAATCCTCTGCGCAAAACATAGTAAAAAACTTCGAGAAAAAAATATAGCACCCTGCGGCATCTGCATCAAAAATTGTCCCGTCGGAGACGACCGTGAAACCTATCAAAGAACATGATCACATATAGGATGCATAACTTCCCTATTTCAAAAAAAACTCTAGTTTTTACAATTAATGTATAAAAAAAACCCTTAAACTTCTGATTAACTACCCTGGAATTCTATCCTAAATTCAGTGCCACGAGTCCTATCCAACGTTATAATCCCATCCAACTGGTTAACTAAACTATTAATCAACTGAAACCCCAAAGTACTAGTATTCCTATAATCTAAATCCCGTGGTAAACCCACTCCATTATCACTAATCACTAAAATATACTTACCATCTTCCGTACTTAAATTTAAATTTATTTGACAGTAGTCGCCCATAATAGTCGCATTTTTACTCAGAACCGGTGGAAAATTTGTTAAAGAAACCTGACCTTTATAAATACAGGGGAAAGCATGCTTAAGACTATTAGTTAAGAATTCATTAATCATCAAACCTAAAGGAATTGCTGTATTAACACCAAATTTAACATTCTCCACATCCAAATTAAACCTAATAAGAGGATTAACATTATAAGAATTAAAAAGACTATCCGCTAACCTTTTAATATAATTTTCAATATCTATTCTACTTAAATCCTCCGATTGATAAAGCTGCTCATGCACAATAGCCATAGATTTAATGCGACTCTTACTATCCAAAAAAATCTTCTTATCATGCTCATTAACAATATTAACTGATTGAAGATTTAACAAACTACTTATAATTTGTAAATTATTTTTAACCCGATGATGAATCTCCTTTAGAAGCACATCCTTCTCCAAAAGAAGCCGCTCCTTCTCCTTAAGAGAATCTCTTAACCTACTCTCAATATCCAAACGCTCCGTAACATCCTCTAATATAATAGACATTCCTTTAATCTCACCATCCCGAATTAATTTAGAAGCATGGCTAATAAAATTTAGTTGCCTACCCTTTACAAGTGCAGTCCAAAACCTATTTTTTATAAATTTTTTACCTTGAATACTACCTATAAACTTCTCAAAAGCATCCTCAGCATCAATTCCAAACTTAGGTAAGGAAACTGTAAAGTTCTGACCAACCACATCACCCCGTTCCAAATTGGAAATTTCTAATAATTTATTATTAACATCAACCACAATACCATTATTATCCAAGATAAAAATCGCTTCAGCAGCAGATTCAACCACTAAACGATACTTCTCCTCGGAATCCCGTAAAGCCACTTCAGCTAATTTTATATCTGTAATATCCGTTAACATCGCGAAAGATCCGATAAATTTACCATTATCCTGTAAAGGAGTGACAGAGACTATCATCCAACGGACAGAGCCATTCTTATGAATAAAACGCCTCTCAAAACGTTCCGCTATATTCCTTTTACGGTTTTCAACACGTTTATCATAATCCAAAAGATCATCCTTATAAACCAATTCCATTATATTCAGACCCACAATCTCATCTACTTCATATCCTAACAGGTCAACTGTTTTCTGATTCACATAATTAATCTGCTGCACATCATCCGCAACCACTATCCCCTCATTAGCAGTCTCCACAATAAGCCGATACTTCTCCTCAAACTCATTTAACTCTAACATAATCTGTTTACGTTTACTTACATCCCGGCTGATGCACATCACAACATCTTGATCTTGAATCACCACGCAACGAGCTTCACCCTGAAATTTAGAACCATCCTTTCTAATAAAAAAAGTTTCATAATCAACAAAACCCGTCCTCATAAGAGTTTCCCTAATACTATTTAAACGATCATGACACTCCGGTGCAATTAAATCCATAAAATTCTTAACACACAACTCATCATGATTATATCCCAACAATTGACAAGCAGCAGGATTAGCCTCAATAATCCGTCCATCCCATGATCGGATAGTCACCGAATCCGAAACATTCTCCAATAAACTAAGATACTTCCCATCATTAGCCATCATAATTATAAACCTTTTTATAATAATTCATTAAAATAGAGTTAAACCAAAATTTTCATACTCTAATATGAATTCCTGAATAATAAAAAAATTAACTCCTTTTTTTTTAAATATTATTACATTATGAAACATTTCATTTTACAAATTTAAATTAATGATTATGCAATATAACTTATGAATTGAATTAAAAAAATTTTATTACTCCCATTTATAATATTAATTCGCATTTATTCACTGAATAAATTATGTTACCATGTAATATATAATTAATACAAAAAAATAAAATTCCCATTCCATTTTATCATATTCAAATAGATAATATGAAGAACTTGCAATCATAAATTCCCCTAACACGACAAAGAACTGAAATAATCCAAAATTTAACCTTAATTTTGTTAATAAATAAAAGGACCTATAAATATTAATTTATAATATAATTTAACCCCCAAAAAAAGTACTAATGATATATCAATATTTATTACATCACTCACATATAATTAAATCAGAAATTTATATGTTGGAGTAGAAAAAATGGAAATAAAGTATGTTTACGATGCCCATTACTTTTGATAACTTTATGGAATTATCATTCTTTCTAGTAGAACTATTCAATAAAAAAGTTGATCTACTCACCCCTAAAAGTTTAAGTCCCTATATGCAACCTACTGTAGAAAAAGAGGTAATTTGGTGCTAATATCATCAGTCCATACAATATTTCAAAAGGGATTCATTCCTTTAGCAGCTTTTCTATATAGCTTAAAATCTTCTGTGCTCTTCTGATGGCTTTCTCTGCCTCAGTAAAAGAAGTAACTCCCACTGTATCATAAACCGCTCTATGTCTCTTTCTACGCATCCTTTCAAAATATAAAACATCTTCTTCTTCCAGATATAACATGGCGAATTTAACCACAGCAATATGAGACTTCCTACCTGATGGTCTGTAACCTTTAGCAAACATCAGCCCACGAACTGCTTGTAATATGGAATTATAAGCAATATTAAATGCCCAATCTGCGTCAGTGCTTAAGATCTCCCCAGCTACTTTAACATCCCTATGAGCAAGTTTAAGAGACTCGTTAACCATTTCCCGATTAGAAGTGATCTTCCGGATATAACCATCCCTTTCCAAATCTTCTAACATACCAAATCCCCTATCAGCATTATTTTAGGACCTTCCCATACATTAAGAATAAACGGATCATTTTCATCAATTCTTTTTTCAACTTCTCTAGAATTAAACAATACATAGTTTATTTCACGACCAACCTCACCTTCCAATTTGGATAATTCTCTCAATAACTGATCCTCATCAATATTACCCATCAAAAAAATGTCTAAATCACTACTCTGATCCGCCTCTCCAGAAGCAAAAGAACCATAAATAAAAGCGATTTTAATATCTCCATTTCTCGATAATATTTCTTTAATTGATTTACTAACTCCTTCAGTTTTCATGATTATGTTTCTCAATTCAGGATAAATGGGATAATCCTGGTTAATGGAGAAGTACTTCATGTTACCCTGTTTTTTACTTTCTAAAAGACCTATATCCTCTAAATTTTGGAGTTCTCTACTGATAGAATTCAAATTCTCATGGGTGAGCCGGGATATTTCCCTCAGGAAAAAATCCTCCCCAGGATTCATCATAAACAGAGTTAAAATTTTAACCCTACTGCGGGAACTGAAAAGTTTCTCTAACATAATGTATAAAAATTGTATTCAATCGTATAAAAAAGTTACTCATTATTCCAAATCTTCCAGATCAACATTTATATTCAACCTCAATAGAATCTTATGAGATCATTTCAAGTTAGGGATTTTGTACTTCTAAAAATTCAAAAAAATTATTAATTTTTTTTATATTTTATACTTGGAAATCTCTCTTAAACATACTAATTTTTTATAACCCCCCTATAATCTCAGAATCCAAATTTGAACCGAGATTTTTACAAATGTTTTATTCTATAACGTCTTAGTAATGGGGGGTGTACTTTCCAAACTTAACCAGGTTTATTTCCATCCATTAATAATAATATAGATTATTTTAAGAAAAAATATCGCTTAATATAAATAACAATGATAATAAGATTAATTTTTTTAGGATAATATTAGAAGGTGATAAATGTGGTTTTAGGAATAAATGATCCCTGGGTTTGGGGAGCCTACATTGGAAGTATATTAGCAATGCTTTTATGTGTAGTTTATGGAATCATAAATTGGAATAAAGGCGGAGAAGATGAGGAAGGAGAAATACGAGAAGAAATGACGTGGCATAAAGAAGAGAAGGACATGGAAAAGAAAGAATTAGGTATATGGGATGAAGAAGGATAAAAAAAAGGGTGATTTAAATTGGCTAATAGTTTACTTGATTTAACAATTATAGTTTTAATATACTTAGC
>PMWA01000016.1 GCA_003166335.1 Methanobacterium sp.
GCGGAATCAACAACCCCACGGTTATGAAGAACCCTCCAAACGCCAGGGTTCGTATTTCATGGAATCGAGTCTCGACTCCTAACGGAGTCAACAGAAAGCCCACAATAAAGCCAAACCCAAACAAGACTGCCAATACTTTCTCTGCACTCGTGATGGGCCGAGCTTTTATTGATTGAGAATCGTTTTTTTTCATAGAATTACCTCCTAATTATTCTTCATTTTATATTTATACAGCTAAGAGATTAGTAATTTACCGATTTAAAGATTTTTGACCTTGAGAAAAGTTCAAATTGTTTGATTTAGGATCTACTTGAGAATCTATGGCTTAAAGAATCTTCCCATTCTCGGAATTCTTTAATATGGGGAGTAGAGCTATTCTATGTTCAGTTAAAGAATATTCAACTCTTGGGGGAACTTCCAGATACACAACCCTGTTTATAAACTATTGTACTCTTCAAGGATTCTGAGGTGTTTTGTAATGGTTTTGGGGTTAATATTAGTCATTCTTTTTTTGAAGCTCAGTAAATCTTAAGGTCCGATAACTTAGATTCCAACAATGATCATGTTCCATTTGTTTCCTATTAATTCTAATGCAATAATGCCTCGTCTACGTTTATTTTCAGATTCATATCACTTTACCTATTACTTACTTTTTAGAACATAATGTTACGTTTATTCACATGAGGTATTTAAATATGTAATGGCTCAATGTACGATATAATCCTAAACGAAAGTTCAAGAAAGTTCTTCCCGGACATCTGAAACACTACATACTTTCTCCATCTTATCGACCAGCATTATTTTAGTACCTAAATTATTCGCATGCTGATTGAATTTATTAAGAGCCTTCACTTTTATATATTTTGTAACTAACATTAGGTAATGTGTAACAAGTGGTGAATTAATTATGAATCGTGAAATAAACATGGCTTTAAGAAATATGGGACTCACAAATTACGAGATACAAGCTTATGTAGCTTTAACTTCCATTATATCAGGAACTGCTTCAGAAATTAGCGTTGCAGCTAATCTTCCCCGACCAAAAATATATGAAACCCTGAAAACATTAGAAAAGAAGGGTTTCATAGAAATTAATAGGACTAAACCCTTAAAATTTACAGTTATACCACCAAATGATGTTTTTAAAGAGTACAGGAAAAAATTAAAATCGAATTTAGATAAAGCAGAAACAGAATTGAGCATGATCTATGAAAATCAGATTCCCAAGGTTCCTGCCCCATTATGGATATTACACGGCTCTGAAAAATTAGTAAAAAAAGAATTGGAGATAATCTCACGAACGGAAAAAAATCTAATTTTAATGGGAGGCTTTATGTTCGATAATGAAATATCAGATTTGAAGAAATCCCTTAAAAGTGTCATTAAAAAAGGAATAGACACAAGAATTATTACTCCTCCTTATTATACCATTGATAATAATAAAATAAATATAACTCATGAATTTGTTGAACTCAATTGTCCAAGTAAAGTTCTTCAAGTTCCCATTTATAAAATTGGTGGTAAGGGACAATAAAGAAATGTTGCTAACTTTATCTAAATTCTCTGGCGAAAATGTATTAGAGGAAACCGCTATAGGCATATGGAATCAGTATCCAGAATTCATAGAAACAATATCAGGTTTATATGACATTATATGGAATACTAGCCTGTTTAACCAACTTAAAGATCATGAAAATAAATAATTCTACACTTTATTATTAAAAAAAATATACAAAAAGAAATTTTTTAAATAGAAGAAATTTAGAGTCTAATAAAAAGAATATGAGAACCCAAAAAAAATTAAAGGTGATTTATTGAAGGCATTATTAGTAGTTACTGGAAGAGGGATGGGAGGGGATACTGTAACCGCTCTTAACATTGCCCGAGCGTTATCTAAACAGGGTGTAGATTGTGAATTTGCATTGGATCGCACTGCTACAGGTATATTATTTAAAAAAAATGGTTTAGAATGGTATACAACAAGCATACCCCAAGCAGGAGGTCATGCTGCAACTAAAGCTTCACTGGCTAAAGCTGCTTTTAAAACATTTAAAGCTGCTTGGGAAACTAGTCGATTATGCAAGAAAATCAAGCCAGATGTAGTGGTGGGTATTATTGGAGGTGGAGCTGTAGTCGGATGTGTAGGTGCTCTAATCGCAGGGATACCCTCAGTAGGCATTCTAATTACCCCGGCTGATGCACAGGTATGCACTAGAATAACCACTACTATTGCTCTTCCTGAATCAAACTTATTCCAAATGGATTTAACTAATACGAATATTCATAAAGCTTATTCACCCGTTAATCCTGAAATCATAGTGGGTAGTAAAGAAAAAGCACTTGAAATGATGCCACCTGAATTTAAAGAAGATCGTCCATCTATACTATTCTCATCGGGTTCATGGCTTTTCGGGAAAATGGCTTTAGGTGTTAAAAACCTCGCTAAAAGCGGGTTAAATGCTAATATCCTAGTAGTTGGTGAACCCTTAAAAGAAGATAAAAAAGATATTCAAGAGTACCTAAAAGAAGATAATATTATTTATTTAGGATATGTTGACTGGATGCAGGATTTATATAAAATTGTTGATCTTGCTGTTTTAACTGATGATGGGATGATGATTCATGAAGCTATAGCTTGTCAATTACCAGTTGTAGCGCTTTTAGGGGTGAAATGGGGTCGATATCATAATTTAGCTGCTGTTTTTGAAGGTGCCGTATTAGAGAGTGAATTAGAGGATCTAGAGGAAGTTATTCGAAGAGGATTCGATGAACTAGATGAAATGAAAGATAATGCCCTAAAATATGGTAATGATGTTTTAGAATCCTCAGATAAGATTGCTGAAATAATTTATAATCAAATAAAAAAATAAAATTTAGAAACTTTTTTTTATCCATATCTAGCGAAGAATCTCATTAATTTATATAAAGGATCTGTTGAAGGGTGGGCTTCCATAAAATCATCAAAATCATAAGTTTTATAATCATCCCTCATCATTTTAGAGATATAAGCCATACTAGTGCGTGCTGATGGTGATATACTAGTAACATCACGTATTTCGCCAGATTCCTGGTTTACTTTCACCTTTGTGAATCCTGTATTACGATCAAGTACTCTCCAAAAGGCACCTGGACCGGCAAATCCTGGTATGGAGCCTTCAATAATATTCGTATCCACCACAGTGCTGTTCTGGTTAAAGAATGTAATGTCATAATAGAGAGACATGGAATTTGGTATAAATCTGTAATCAGCCTCAGTAATTATCCCGCATGCATTTCTAGCAGCTACAACTCCCTCCATTCTAGCAACTGGCGTGGTTCCAACTCCACCAACTAAATCTCCAGCAGCATAGATATCTCTCGCACTGGTTTCCATCCTCTGATTTACAAGGACTTCACCATTATTACCTATATCAACTATTCCATTTAATATTTCAGAATTAGGAGTCATTCCTGTTGCTAAAAGCACGTCTCCATGCATGAAACCCTTATCTGATGTGAGGCCATTCTGTTTTATCTCATTAACTTTAAGATTTTCATGTATTTCGACTTCGTCTAAAAGTTTTTTTATCACATACTTTTTAACATCCTCTTCCAGAACTCTCAGGAAACTATTTCTACATAAAACATGTACTTTTGAACCTAATGCAGAGAATACTCCTGCATATTCTGCTGCTATAACTCCACTTCCCACTATAATAAGTTTTTCAGGTACATCTTTAAATTCTAGAACATCTGTATATGTTTTAGCATTCTCTGAACCTTTTATTGGTGGAATATAACCCCTTGAACCGGTGGCCATTATCAATTTGTCAAATTGATACGTTTCATCATTTACTATGACTTCTTTATTTTTTTGGTTAATGATTTCAACCGTGTTATTTAAAATTTCTACACCTGCATCTTTAGTTTCAGCTTCTTCAACTCTTCTTATTTTAGCTATAATATTTTTAATACCCTTAGATAAGTTTTGAAAATTAATGTCGTCTATTTTAGTAGTAATATTCATTTCATTGAATTTCTGAGAGTCTTTTATAAATCTAGCCACATCATTCAATCCAGAAGTAACCATACAACCATGATTAAGGCATTTACCACCTAAATACTCTTTTTCAAAAAGTGTAACTTCTTCTCCAATTTGCGCTGCTTCTATTGCTGCTATTCTGCCAGCAGGACCCCCACCAACAACTAATATCTTCATAATATTCAATACCCCCAATAATTTATATGAATATAAGAAAATGCTAAATCTCAATAAGTAAATATTTTTAAATCGGTATTAAATAATTATTTAAATATTTTCTAAATATTTCTTTTTATTTTGCCAATAATTCTGAGTATTATGAATAATTTAAAAGTCCATGTTATTTAAATAAACTTAAGTAAGATCTTTATTTTGTTTTAATGTCCCAAAAAAAATTTATTTATATAATAAATGTAACATAATAAAAATATTAAAAGATTATTTTTAATTTCAATTCAATTCAAAAAAGATTTAATACAATCGAACAACAGTTAAAATAGATTATAAGAATCAAATTAGAATAAAAAAAGGGGATAAAATTTATGTGTATTGCAGCACCAGCACAGATACTAGAGATCAAAGATAATGTGGCTACCGTGGATTTTGGAGGGGTAAGACAGCAAGCCAAATTAGATTTAGTAGGAGATTTAGAAATAGGCAGATACGTCCTAGTCCATTCCGGATATGCCATTGAAGTTTTAAGTGACCGAGAAGCTAAAGAGTCTCTAGAAGCATGGGATGAACTCCTGAAAGCTCTAGATGAAGAGGAATGAAATTTTTTTTAATTACAAAATTTTAAAATATGTTATTAAAAAAAGTTAAGTCTTATTTTTTTTATTACCATACATGGTTAGAACAATTTTTTTATTTTTTTTAATAGATTGAAACTCTTTTAACTCCTTTGATCTTTAAAAATTCATTTATTAATTCACCTTTAACCTGTTTTTCCGTTATTATGGTGAGTAGGGGATTTTCTTCAAGTTCAGGGTCACCAGCATGGGCTTGTCTAATGCTAATATTTTCATGTGAGATGAGTTCCGTCGCCTGGGCTAATATGCCAGGATTATTAGCATGGGCTTCTATTTCAACTACACCAAATCCTAGATTGCCTGCTACGTTTTTTAGGAGTGTTCCCGCAGGATGTATATTCTCGAATATTTCTCTTAGTTGATGGTCTTTAAGTATAACATTGACTGTGGTTTTAATTGTTCTCCGGTCTACCCCTACTGATCTTGCTATGGCAACGTCTGTTATTTCAACGTCTCCACAGTATATTTTACCATTTTCGGTAATGTGCAAACCGAGTTCCACTATTTTTCTGGCTATGCGCATTCTGGCGGGGTATTTATCGAATTTATGTTTTATTTTATTCCACATACAATTTTCACCATTCTAATTTAATTTCAAAATGAACGTACATATACTTCTATAAAATTTTCAATTTTATTTAATATTATTCTTATGGAAAAATTGACAAACTTAAAATTACTATGTATACTTATGTACACTAAAGCTTTAAATAATGCCATGATGTATATAGCATTTAAGGTTTGAAATTTTTAATATCTTAAAATTTAGTGTTCTAAAAAAAATTTGATGAGAAAAAATTGTGATGGTGAATAATAATGAAAGGCTGTGAATGTTTTTGGCGAATTTAAAATTAAGATAAATGAACCTAAAACCACCGAACTAAATATTAACGCTCCATTCGAACTATTTAAAAAAATATATAATAACTATCCTTATGCATTCCTTTTAGAATCTATGGAAAGTGATAGTGGAATGGCCAGATTCTCAGTTCTGGGGTTTAAACCAGTTGTAACTTTAAAAGCGCATGTAAATGTGCTGGAAATAGAGAAAGATGGAGAAAAAGAAGAAATTGATGTAGAAAATCCTTTTGATGAAATAAAAAAGGTTACGTCGTCAAGCAATGGAAAAAAAGGATTCCGGGGTGGATTAGTGGGGTACGTATCCTATGAGTCGGTGCGACACTTTGAACCAGTTGCAATAAAGGAAGGTTTTTATCCAGATTTTGAATTCGGATTATTCCTAGATGGAATAATATTCGACAGAATCCAAAACAAATGTGAATACGTAACCCTTAATGAAGATAGATCTGAAGAGATAAAAAATATTTCGAAAGAAGAATATGAGATAGATGGAATAAGCTTTAAGGAAAATGGACATCATTTCTCGAAGGATAAATTTGAAGAAATGGTTCTTCAAGCAAAAGAGAAAATAAAAGAGGGAGAAATATTTCAAAGTGTCATTTCTAATGCCCGAGAATATACAATTAATGGTAACAAGCTATCTTTTTATGAAAGACTTCGGAGCATAAACCCATCACCCTACATGTATCATTTGAAACTGGATAACAGAGAAATAATAGGTTCCAGTCCAGAAATGCTGGTTAGAGTAGAAAACAGAATGATGGAAACATTTCCTATAGCTGGAACTATAAAACGTGGAGTTAACCAGCATGAAGATGTATTACTAGAAAAAGAACTTTTAGCTGATGAAAAAGAAAAAGCTGAACATTTAATGCTAGTTGATCTGGCTAGAAATGATGTAGGAAAGGTAAGTAAATTTGGCTCAGTACAAGTTCATGATTACATGGGAATTAAAAAGTTTTCACATGTTCAACATATATTTTCCAGGGTTACTGGAGAGTTGAAAAATGATAAAACTGCCGTGGACGCATTTAAGGCCATGTTTCCTGCTGGAAC
This sequence comes from Methanobacterium sp., assembly GCA_003166335.1. GTDB lineage: Archaea > Methanobacteriota > Methanobacteria > Methanobacteriales > Methanobacteriaceae > Methanobacterium_A. Next base: position 6,748 of record PMWA01000016.1, read on the forward strand.
TCTTAGCGGAGCCCCTAAAATAAGGGCTATGGAAATAATAGATGAATTGGAAGAAATTCCCCGTGGACCTTATGGCGGTGCAGTGGGTTACTTCTCCCTCAATGGTAATGCAGATTTTGCAATAACCATACGAACCATGGTGTGTGACGGTAATCAAGCAAAAATACAGGCCGGCGCTGGTATAGTTCACGATTCAATCCCAGAAAATGAATATTATGAATGCGAAAACAAAGCTAGTGCTCTTATAAATGCTCTTAGAGGGGACTAAGTGATTCGAAAATGATTCTAATAATTGATAATTATGATTCATTCACCTACAACCTTTATCAGTTAATGGGAGAACTTCATGAAGATATGATAATTAAACGCAACGATGAAATAAGCATTCAAGAGATAAAAAAAATTAATCCAGAGAATATAGTCATTTCTCCAGGTCCAGGTCGCCCGGAAAATAAAAGAGATTTTGGAATCTGCACTCAAGTTATACAGAAATTTGGAAACGTAACACCGATTCTTGGAGTTTGTTTAGGACATCAAGGAATTTTCAATGCTTTTGGTGGTGAGATAATACGTACAGAACCTGTGCATGGTAAAACGAGCCAAATATTCCATACAGAAGACAGTGTGTTCAGAGGTGTTAAAAATCCTCTTTCTGCAGCAAGATATCATTCCTTACTTTGCAATGATGAAACAACACCGGAATGTATTGAAATCATTGCTCGAACCAGTGAAGGTAGGATAATGGCTATAAAACATACTGATAATCCTATAATAGGACTTCAATTTCACCCGGAATCTGTGGGTACACCCGATGGAAGAAGGATACTAGAAAATTTCCTGGAGATGTAAGTTCCATGAAGTTCTCAGACATAATAAAGCAGCGAAGAGAAGTTTTAAATAAAGAGAAATTTTATAAACCTTTAAGTGAGTTAAAAGAGGATATTAAACGAATTAAAGTGCGAAAAAGCTTCAAAAATAGTCTTTTAAAAGAGGATGATGTATCCATAATATGTGAATACAAACCAGCTTCACCTTCAGCTGGTGATATATCAAATTTAACAGTAGAGACGGTATTGCCATTATTTGAGAAGATGGGTGCCAGTGCAGCTTCAATTATAACTGAAGAGAAGTTTTTTAAAAGCAATGTTAATAATTTGAAGATTGCTTGTAAAATAAGTGGTTTACCATTGCTTAGAAAAGACTTCATTTTAGATGAATATCAAATATATGAGTCAAGAGCCAATGGAGCTAACGCAATTCTTTTAATGGCAGATCTTTACCCTAATTTATCAGAAGGAATTTTAATCACTCAATATTTAGGTATGGATGTTATGGTTGAGTGTAAAAATGAAGAAGAAATAAAGAAAGCCATAAATGCTGGCGCTGAAATAATAGGAATAAATAATCGGAGCTTTGAAGACTTCAGCATCAATTTTAACCGCACCCAGAAACTCTCAGCATTAGTACCCTCTGAAATAATTTTAGTATCTGAAAGTGGCGTAAAGAATCGTGATAATGTGAAGTTACTCTCTAGTTATGGTGCCGATGCACTGTTGGTTGGGACAAGTATAATGGAATCTAATGAAATGTCTCGAAAGATAGTTGAAATTATTAGTGCTGCTAAAAATTCTAGGCTGGAGCGATAATGAAAATAAAGATTTGTGGAATAACTCGAGCTAAAGATATCATGGTATGCGAAGAAAATAATGCAGATCTTATAGGTTTCATAAATATTAGACGCTCCCAAAGATTTGTGGAACTAGATAAAATCAATGAACTCACCAGTAAGCTTAATAATAAAGATCACTCCGTTTTGGTAATTGAGCCGGATAATTTGGAAGACGCAAAAATAATTTTAGAAAAATCTAATATAAAGTTAATACAACTTCATTCACTTTCAAGTGATGATATCATTAGATTAAAGGAAATAGGATCAATTCAAAGGCAATTGAAGATAATTAAAGCTATAGGAATTCCAAAAACAATTAATACTCGGAAAAAGGTTGAAATAGAAGATTTTGCCAGGGTTTGTGACTTTTTATTATTTGATTATGAAAATGATGGAAAAAGCGGTGGCACAGGAAAACAAATTCCTCTTAAATTAGCTTTTGAAGCAGCTAAAATTGCGAAAAATACCAATGATGATATAAAATTGTTTTTAGCTGGGGGATTGGATTTAAAACAGTTGAAAAATGAAGGAAAGGTTATAGGAGAAATATTTGATTTTATAGATGTCAATTCAGGTATTGAAGATCAACCAGGATTTAAGAATGAGAAAAAAATTATAGAGCTTATAGAATTAGTAAAAGATTAATTCCAATTTATAAAATTTATAAAATAAAATTTAAGGTGATTTTTAGATGATTGATAATGGTAAATTCGGGAAATATGGGGGTATTTTTGTTCCAGAGCTTCTCATACCTGCCTTAGAAGAACTGGAAAACGCCTTCATGAAATATAAAGATGATAAAGATTTTAATTCTGAACTGGATTATTACTTAAGAGAATTTGCTGGAAGACCCACTTCCTTATATTATGCTCGTAACCTTTCAGAGAAGCTGGGATGTAGAATTTACCTTAAAAGAGAGGATATGCTGCATACGGGTGCTCATAAAATAAATAATACATTAGGACAGGGGCTTCTAGCAAAGCATATGGGTAAAAAAAGATTAATAGCAGAGACTGGTGCAGGGCAACATGGTATCGCTACTGCAGTAGTAGGTGCATTACTAAAAATGCCCACCGAAGTTTATATGGGCAGTGAAGATGTTGTAAGACAGAAATTAAATGTTTTTAGAATGGAACTTTCTGATGCAAAGGTTTTACCTGTAGATAGCGGTTCCCGTACTCTTAAGGATGCTATAAATGAAGCTTTAAGGGATTGGATTAGTAATTTAGATGACACTCACTACTTGATCGGCTCTACAATGGGACCTCATCCTTACCCCACCATAGTGAAGCATTTTCAGAGTGTCATTGGAAGAGAAGTTAAAAAGCAAATCATGATGAAGGATGGTAAGCATCCTGATGTAATAATCGCTTGTGTTGGTGGTGGAAGTAATGCTATCGGCATCTTCTCCGAATTCATAAAGGATGAGGAAGTGAAGTTAGTTGGTGTTGAAGGGGGTGGAAATGGGGTAAACAGTGGACAAACTGGGGCTACTCTCTCGGTTGGAACTGAAGGCGTATTGCATGGTTCTCTTTCATTTGTACTGCAAGATGATTATGGACAAATAAATGAAGCTCATTCTGTGTCTGCAGGACTTGATTACCCTGGTGTAGGTCCTGAACACGCTTATTTGAAAGTTACAGAACGTGCTAAATACGTAGCTATAACTGATAATGAAGCTATTCGTGGTTTTAAATTACTCTCCAAATATGAAGGGATAATACCGGCTCTTGAAAGCGCTCATGCCATTGCTTATCTAGAGAAATATGCTCAGTTGAGAGAAAATAAGGGTAAAACTATAGTGGTAAATTTATCGGGGAGGGGAGATAAGGATATGTTCTTAGTTGCAGAGAAGATGGGTGAGGAAATATGATGAATGAGAATAATTCAGTAACTGAAAGTTACGATGATATGTTTAAGAGGGTTAAAGAGAAAGGTGAAGGAGCTTTTATACCATTTATTGTTGCCGGTGATCCTGATTTTGAAACTTCTCTCCGGATGGTAAAGATGATGGTGGATGGCGGTGCAGACGCATTGGAAATAGGTTTTCCTTTTAGCGATCCTTTAGCAGATGGTCCTACAGTACAGACAGCAAATATTAGGGCTTTAAATTCTGGAATGAATACGGATATAGGTTTTGAATTTGTAAGAAGGATTCGGAAATTCACTAAAATTCCTATTGGATTATTAGTGTATTATAACCTCATATTTAAAATGGGAGTAAATGAGTTTTATAGAAAAGCCCATATAAGTGGAGTTAACGGTGTTCTTGCAGCGGATATGCCTCTTGAAGAGGCTGATGTCGCCGTAGAGGCTGCAAGAAGTAATGGTGTAAATGAAATCTTCCTAGCTGCTCCAACTACAAGTAATGAGCGACTTGAGAAAATAATAGGGTTATGTTCTGGTTTTCTTTATGTGGTATCAGTTATGGGTGTAACAGGAGCTCGAAGTAAACTTAAAATCAGTACTATAGAATTGGTGGAGAGAATGCGTAATCATACTCAACTTCCTATTTGTGTGGGTTTTGGGATTTCTAAACCAGAGCATGTGTCAGAAGTTATAGCTGCTGGTGCAGATGGAGCTATTGTAGGAAGCGCACTTATTGATGTTATAACAGATAACTTAATGAATCCTGAATTTAAAGTACGTGAATGTTGCCAGATTATGAAAAACGCCACCCAATAAAGAATTTTTATAATATTGAAGTGTTTTTTTATGAAGATTAACGAATGTCTAAAGAAAATAGTGTCTGGTCAAGATTTAAGTGAAGATGAATCTTACCAGTGTATGATGAAAATAAAAAATGGTAATGCTAGTGAAGTGGAGATTGCAGCTTTGTTGACAGCTCTTTCAATGAAAGGTGAAACAGTGAATGAAATAACTGGTTTTGCAAAAGCTATGCGTGAAGCATCTATAAAAGTATCTCCCCCACATGGACGTATTTTAGTGGATAGCTGTGGAACAGGCGGTGATAAATTTAAAACGTTTAATGTAAGCACATCTGCAGCTATTATAGCTGCCTCCTGTGGAGTTACCATTGCAAAACATGGAAATCGTAGTATTACAAGTAAATGTGGTGGTGCTGATATTCTAGAATCTTTGGGGGTTAACATTAATTGTGATGCTGAAGGTGTGGAGAAGTGTTTGGAGGAAATAGGATTAGGATTCATGTTCGCACCTCATTTTCATCCGGCTATGCAAAATGTGATGCCCATTAGGAGAATGCTGGGGATTAGAACTATTTTCAATATTTTAGGTCCTTTAACTTCACCGGCTAATGCAGATATCCAGTTGTTGGGAGTTTTCGATCCAAGTTATGTGGAGTTAATGGCTAATGTTTTGAATAAGTTAGGTGTTAAACGGGCTTTAGTGGTGCATGGATTTGATAATGTTAATCAACCAGCTATGGATGAAATATCAACATTAGGTCGGAGTAAAGTAGCTTTTTTGAGTGATGGTGTGGTTAAGATTCAGGAATGGTATCCTGAAGATTTTGGTTTGGAATATAGTATTCCGGAATATGTTGAAGCTCCTGAAAGTCTTTATGAAAATTTAGAAGTTATTACTAGTGTTTTGAAGGGTAGAAAAAATAGTATTGATGATGAAGCCCGGTTGAACCTTTGTCTTGTAAATGCTGCGGCTATTTTATTTATCGCTGGAAAGGCGGGTAGTCTTAAGGCGGGAATGAAGATGGTACGTGAATCTGTTGAAAATGGTGATGCTTTTAGTAAATTGAATGAATTCATTAGAATAAGTAATCAATATTGTAAATAAGAATTTTTAATCATTAATTTATTATATACATAAAAATTTAGAATCATTTTATGAGGTAAATTAAAAAAAGAAGGTAAAATTGAGGTAATTAATATACCTGAATTTACCATTGCTCCGATTTATTATCTATTAATTATTCAAATATAAATCTTTTGAATCTAAAATCATTACTTAACACTAATAATTTAATATAATAATGGGCCCGCTGGGATTCGAACCCAGGGCCTCACGGTTATCAGCCGTGCGC
>PMWA01000110.1:0-12762 GCA_003166335.1 Methanobacterium sp.
ATCTATTTATCCCCATTAATGCCTTTTTTAACTTCATTATTTTTCAGGGTAGGTTTTATTTCAGTTCATACTATTTTCGTATTAGATGGAATTGTATTAGTATTTGGAGTAATTGGTCTTTACTTATTATTCAGAGAACGTTTNNCCTTTAATATATTCCTGGGCAGTGTCTGGTGGAATAGATGTTCCTGGAGTCTCATTTTCAATATGGGTATTATACTTCCTGGTTAGAGGTGTATGGAAGAATCCTAAATATTTATATCTCGTTTTCCCAATGTTAACTGTAGCTTTTCTTGTTAGATACACCTCAGTAATTCTGATTTTCCCTATACTCTTATATTTATTAATTAATAAGGATTTCATAGGAAACTTTAAAAAGATTGGAGCAGGTTTTTTAGCTAGTTTAATACTCATAATTCCTTTTTTAACATATTTTTATATGAAATTGGGGAGTTTAAATTCTTTAATAAATATATTAACTTCTAATATAATGGGCCCTGGAGGAGCTTTAATTGATCAAGGTTATAATCCGGATAGATTATACTATTTAACGCATATATTAAATTATATCAGTGTAGATCCCATTACCAGGACTTATGGTGAAATATTAAACCCTTCTAATGGATTTCCATCGATTTTATCCTATATTACTGTTGGAATACTCATTTTAGGTTTGGGGATATACTTATATCAAATTTATATNNTTTATATGAAAGGGAAAATACAGGGTATATTTAACTCCAATAGGTTTAAAACATATTATTGTTCAATAATGTTAATTATCCTATTAGGAGTTGGAGTTTTCAGTTTTTTTACGGATTCTTTTATTGTGACTGAATTCATTATTATAATAGCTTTATTTTTCGGATATGAATTATTAAAGGATATTAACATTAAGTATTTAGATATTGATTTTTTACTTATATCATGGTTTGCGGCTTTTTTCATATTCCATAGTGTTATTCCACTTAAAGCGGATCGTTATTTTATAACTATGATTCCTGCATTAACTTATTTCATTATTTTAGCCTTTACTGTTATTATAGAGAAATATAAGTTCCAATTTAAGCAGGTTAAGTTAAGATCTTGGGGTTTATATGCTATTGTAGGATTAATTTTTATTTCATCCTCTATCGCTGTACATTCTGATAATGCATTTGTTCATGGTTCTGGTTATACGATTCAAGGCACTAGTGATTGGTTAGAACATTATGATCCGAATTACATGAATGAAAATATTTATTCAAATGATGATCCTGCATTTACCTGGGGTCTTAAAAAAGAAGTAATAATTGGAGTGCCCAGTTCATATGTTAGTCCCACAGCATTTTCCGATTATTTAACGAGTAATAATGCAGATTATTATATAGATTCCTTCAGTGAACCTAAATTGGATATCCCCGGTTATCATATCATTAAGAATATAAGTACAACTAGTATTTATCAAAAAAATTCATAAAAAAATCTGAAAAAAAATATGCTCAGAAAAAATGATCTAGCAATTTATAAGCGAAACTGAAGTTTTAGAAGTTTATTTGGGATTTAAAAACCTATAATTGTAGGATGTTCTTTAAATGGTTATAATTACTTTGATTTATAATAATAAACTTAAAATTAATTAATCGAATCCTAATTTTTTTTAATTATTGTTTTGGTGACGGGAATTGAAGAGTGTAAATGAAATTTATTCTAGATTAAAGGACTTATATCAATATACCTTGTTCAAGTTATTAATAATCACAATAATTATAACAACGTATTTGATTATTGATCAGGTGTACTTAGGTGTTCCCTATTATGATGTTTATGTATACTTAAATAACGCTCTTATCTTCGCGGGAATACCTGTGGGGAACATTAGTGTAATCTATTTATCCCCATTAATGCCCATTTTAACTTCCCTATTTTTCAGGGCAGGTCTTATTTCAGTAAACACTATTTTCATATTAGATGGAATTGTATTCATATTCGGAGTAATTGGTCTATACTTATTATTCAGAGAACGTTTCACTGAAATTCAAAGTACAGTAGGTTGTTTAATATTTATTTCATTCCCTTTAATATACTCCTGGGCCGTTTCTGGTGGAATAGATGTTCCCGGAATCTCATTCTCAATATGGGTTATATATATACTAGTTTTAGGTGCAAAAAAGAATCCTAAATACCTATATCTTGTTTTCCCAATGTTAAGCGTAGCCTTTCTTGTAAACTACACCTCAATAATTCTAGTTTTCCCCATATTCCTATATTTAGTAATCAATAAAGATTTAATAAAGAACATTAAAAAAATTGGAGCTGGTTTTTTAGCTGGTTTAATCCTTATAATTCCATTTTTAACATATTTTTATATGAAATTAGGGACTTTAAATTCTTTAATAAATATATTCACTTCTACTATATTTGGCTCTGGATCAGCTGTAAATGATGTAGGTTATAATCCGCATAGATTATACTATTTAACGCATATATTAAATTACATCAGTGTAGGTCCCATTACAGGTTACTATGGTCAAATATTAAACCCTTCCACAGGATTTCCATCGATTTTATCCTATATTACAGTTGGAATACTTGTATTAGGTTTGGGAATATACTTATATCAAATTTATATGAAAGGGAAAATACAGAGTATATTTAACTCCAATAGGTTTAAAACATATTATTGTAGTATAATGTTAATAATCCTATTAGGAGTTGGAGTTTTCAGTTTTTTTACGGATTCTTTTATTTTAACTGAATTCATAATGCTACTAGCATTGTTTTTCGGATATGAATTATTAAAGGATATTAACTTTAAGTATTTAGATATTGATTTTTTATTTCTTTCATGGTTTGCGGCTTTTTTCATATTCCATAGTGTTATTCTACTTAAAGTGGATCGTTATTTTATTACTATGATTCCAGCATTAACTTTTTTCATTATTTTAGCTTTTACTGTTATTATTGAGAAATATAAGTTCCATTTTAAGCAGGTTACTTTAAGATCTTGGGGTTTATACTTTATTGTTGGACTAATTTTTATTTCATCCTCTATTACGGTTCATACGGGTCATTCATTTATTCATGGTTCTGGATATACGATTCAAGGCACCAGTGATTGGTTAGAGAAGTATGATCCTAACTATAAGAATGAAAACATTTATTCAGATTATGATCCTGCATATACTTGGGGTCTTAAAAAAGAAGTAATAATTGGAGTGCCCAGCTTATATGTTAGTCCCACAGCATTTTCCGATTATTTAACCAGTAATAATGCAGATTATTATATAGATTCCTTCAGTGAACCTAAATTGGATATTCCCGGTTATCATATCATTAAGAATATAAGTGAAACCAGTATTTATCAAAAAAATTCATAAAAAAAAATATTTCAAATTAAAATTATTCCATGCATTATCGATTAGATATAAGACAAGGCATAAAAAAATTAGAGTAATAAATAAGTAAAAGAAGGGTTAATCTCTTGAATGATGATATACAATAAAAAGCCGAAATTAGAGTCTTATAATGCTTAAGCCTAAGAATAAAACTGTATTTTCTGATAATTCTGAATCAAAACCTGTTAAAAAGGTTTTGAATTCTATTTTTTATAAGTCCTTGTTTTTCATGGACGTATCCTTGTTTATTTATTTGATGTAGTTTACCACATTTTTGTTTCTTTTAGGAGCTTTATTGTTATGTGAATCTTTATATCCAAATGTGACTGCATAGTAAGGTTCATAGTCTTCGGGTAGATTTAATTTTTCAACATTTTTTGGGTTTTGAAAGAAAAATCTTGAAAGTCCTATCCAACATGAACCAATATCAACACTTTCTGCTGCGATAAGCATATTCTCAGTAGCTGCACAACAGTCATTAATTGAATATTTAGAATTTTTCCTTCCAGATACGATGATAACAGTGGGTGCATGGTAGAAAATGTTAAAATTTGGGGATTTTATCATTTTTTCTAACCCTTCATTTGACATATTTTTTGTTAGCTTTTTGGATTCTGAATTTATTTTATCGATTAATTCTTTATTTTGTTCCATTAGTTTTTTGGATTCTGAATTCATCATATTAATAAATTCTTTATTTTGTATAATAGTAAAATGCCACGGCTGCTCATTACTAGCTGTTGGAGCATAGATGGCTGCTTCAAGTATCATTTCAAGCTCTTCATCTTTAATTTGTTCTGGAAGATATTTCCTAATACTTCTTCTATTTTTAATTGTTTTTAAAACTTTATTCACTTTACACTCCTCCTACTAATAATAATAAAAAAAATTAAAATATATTTTAGATTATTTTTTCATTCTTTAGGACCTATATCCCTAAATTTTACTGAGCATGATTCTCCACCTACTCCCCAGTGAGATTTGGGAACCTCATTTATTAGGATTTCCACGGCTTGTGCAGGTACATCTACCTCTACAAACACTTTAGTGATATTTTTTATTAAATAATCTATCTTTTCTTGTTCAAAACCTTTCCAGACATTTACTTGAACCATAGGCATTTTTATCACATCCCGCTTTTTAAAAGAAAATTCACATTTAATTATTTTTTCTTTAAAACTAATAAACAATTTGCTATCTAGAATCCTCTATTTTATTCTTAAAAAAAAGGGGGGAATGGATACCTCTAAATAAAATTTAAAGGTATAATCTAAAATATTAGTTTAATATATTAATAGTGAAATCAGGAATCAATGACATGAAAATGTTAAAAATAAATGGTTACACTGGAATTAATTAAAAACGAGTTCGATAAAAAATTAGGTTAAGAATGGGGGAAAAAATAATTCCTCAACCAACTATTCAACAATATTCTCTCATACAATTTGCATTAAAGCATAGTATATAATCTGTAAATACTATTTGGTGTTCATTAATCTATTTTTTAGGAATATAGATGATGCTGGACACCCGGCTCGACTATGGTCTGCATGTCGAAGTACTCCCGTATCTTCATTATTTTGTTGTTCTGAATCTCGCACACTAATACAATTGATAATTTAAACTCTGAACCTGGGGTTGGTCTGTCTTTTGAAGCGGGCCAATCTTCCGTGACGATTGCAGTATGAATGTACTCCCAGCATAATCTAGTCTCATCTGTATTAGTGAATACAATGAACGGGTGAATGCCTCGTTCACTTGTATGATTCCTAGCAGCGACCGATCTTGACGCGAGTTCTCTAATTTGTTCTTTGCCTTGGAATGTTTCACCGGTGGCCATTATGATCCATTCACTGTCGTCGGTGAAAAGTTTCATTATACCGTCTATGTCATCCGTGCCCATGCATCGTGTAAATTCCCGAACAACACCTTCTTCTAAATCATTGTATTTTATATCTGACATTTTTTCATCTTTTTTAATTTAAATAGTTATGTAGTTATTTTATTATTAAATTTCATATTGTATAAAACTTTATTTATTTTTTATTGGAAATAATTTAATATATTTCAAATTATAAATCATTCAATTAAGTCAGACATTTTCTGTATTATAAAATAATAAATTATATTTTATATTTATTGGTGAGGGTTTTTTTAAATGAATGGATTTGAAAGACGACGCCAAAACAAGAAAAATTCCATATTACAGGCGGCTTTACAACTGTTTAAACAATATGGATACAATAAGGTTACCGTAGCTGAGATAGCGCAAAAAGCTTCTGTTTCACAAGTATCGATATATAATTACTTTAATAGCAAAGAAAACCTGAAACAGGAATTATTAATTAAACTGATGGATGATTACTATCTTGAAATAGCAAATATTTTAGAAAAACATGATTCTATGAGGCTTAAACTGGAAAAGTTACTTATATCAATTGTTGATGTTGTCAAAAGATCTTCCATGCAATTTTTATTGGAATCGGTAGCAAATGATACATTTGTAAATGAATATTATATAGTAAAACGTGCGAAAATTAAGAATTTGATAATTAATTTTGTTGAAGAAGGGAAAAAGGAAGGAGTTATTGATGATTCAGTTTCTACAGACGCAATAGCTATCTATATAGAAATTTTCCAATACTATTTTAACAATAATACTACAGTCATAGCAAAATTTGATAATAATCCGGAGCTTTTTATGGAAGTACATTCTTTATTCTTGAAGGGTCTTGTAAGTAAACTAAAATTAAACATTTAACTAAAATTTGTTATAGAAAAAAAATATTTCATACAATTTACTATCTAACTAGTTAAGGGAAAAATGGGGAATTTATTTATGTCTAGAATGTTTTCAGATGATAATTTTCAGCGTAAGTATTTAGGTTTTTTTATAGGTATTTATAATCGGAATAAGATGCTTTTAACGATTTCTTTAGTTATTTTTTTTGCATCTTTATTTATAGGTCTTTTTATTGGTTATTTTTCAACGGGCTTTACTGGAAATTTCTTAACAATTATTATTAAGGGACTTAGTGGACTTATCGTTGAAATAACCACACTTTCAATATTCCTGCATAATCTTCAATCTGTGCTTTTTACATACTTTGGTGGGATAATTGGAATAATTCCTGCAGTAGAAATAGCTTTTAATGGATTTATTTATGGAGCTTTTGTGGGATATTTTATGCATGGTGGTATTGTGAGCAATTATTTTGTTAGTAATCCCGTAGATTTTATTATTTACACTTTACCGCATGGTATATTTGAAATTCCAGGTTTTATTATAGCTGGTGCTGCTGGTTTCAGACTTACAACCCTGGTTATAGGAATATTGGAAAGTATAAGCCGAAAAACGCCCATAAGTGAGCATTATTGGAAACTTAAGGATTCTCTAGCATTGCTGGTAATTGCAATAGTCTTAATCTTTATTGCAGCGATTATTGAAGCTAATATTTCTGTACATGTGGGGAATTACATTACAGGGTTAAATCTCCATGGTCTAGTAAGTATTAATTCATAAATTTACTGGCGGGGAATAATGAATGCTAATTGAGGCTTATTTGTCATTTCCTCTTTTTTTATCCTAATTCTGTTATATAAATATAGAATGATAGAAAAAAATAATTTTCTTGTTAATATACAACATAAACTGATTATTATCCTAGAACTTCCAAAAAGAAAGTTCGAGAATTGATTCCGTATAATTAAGTAATTGCAATAAATGGGGTGGGATTAAGGGTTTAAAATGGTGTTAACTCTAAGTTAATAATTAATTAAGAAAGAACTACAATCTTAAGCATGCAGTAATCACGACGATTCCATTCATTATTTTAATAGCTTTTAAAGAATAATAAAGATAAATAAAGGTTTTATACTCTTCACTCCTTTCACATTAATCAATTTTAACTTTTATTCATTTACATCTATTAATGCCAGTATCAGTCCCTTCGATCCCTATCATCTCTATTTTCCCTATTGTCTCTTCCATCTCTATAGTTTCTTCGGTTTCTTTGATTTAATCTTAGTATTAGAGAGCCAATTGCTCCACCTATTGCGCCCACCACTATTACAAGTACTATTTCTTGCAGTGAGTTTAATGGGAGATAAGTTGATAACTGTGCAGAAAATGCAGCAATTTGACCTTTGAATAAGCTTAATATCCATAAGATTATTGAACCTGCAACACCCATAAGTGCTCCATTAATAATCCCATCAACAATGTCGCCATTTGAAATGTAACCCACAATTATGCCTGCCACTAAAAAACCAACCAGGGCAACTGGCAATCCCAGAACTGATCCAACTCCTAGAATAGATAAAACTACCGTAAATATAATTGCCAAAATAAATCCAATAACCACAGCACCAACACTCACCATTATCTTATCCCTCCAACATTATTTTATTTTATACCCCGAAATTGACCTCAACCAGCAAAATATCATATCGAGCATTTTTTTAACTATTTTTTAATAACCATCCTATCCCCTTATAAAAACTTAATAATATCAATTATTAAATATTTATGTAATTCCTTTAAAATTAAGTTTATGGTTGTTTTTAGTAATTTAAGGGAATTATTAAAAAATGTGCTTTTTATAGATATTACCGGCGATTTATAAGCATTGAAAAATTTTTTAATATAAAAATTATAAATATCACCAAAAAATGCTTATTTAAAAAAACCTGAAAATTATAAAATATTTCAAAGTCTTAGAATATGTTTGGAATATCTTATAATGTTGCATTTGATTAAATAAGAAAATTAATGGAATCTTGAGGTTTTATAGGAAGGTGAAGTTAGAAGTGATCATTATAATACTTGTTTGATAGTGATTGCTTCGTGATTAAAATTTTAAATGTCGAGAAATATTTTCATAATTTCAAGAAGATTTATGTTCAAAATATTTCTTCCATAGTTTTTGACTGTGTTTTATGGTCGTATTAATTTCGAATTTGAGAGATATAAAATAAAATTAGTGTCCAAGTGGTTTAGCCCCGTTTTTCCATTTCCAATCACGAATCCAATCCTCAATATCATTTTTATTATCATATGAGGCCATAATATTCATTTGAAGCATTTTAGCGAAGGGTAAAAGTTTGAAGTATGAATTATTGGATTTTTCCATCTCTTTGGTTGCATATAACAATAACAATTTAGCTTCAGCGATAGCTTCATAATTTTTACTTTTAGTGTTTTTTGTATTAATGAAACTACAAAGTAAACATTGACTAGAAAGATTGAAGGGATCTCCTATAAATTTATCAAATTCTATAAGTAGTTCATCTACATTCATAATCTTCAGTTTCTCTTCATAACCCAAATTTATCACCTCCATGTACTTACAAATGCCACTTATTTATACTATATCACTCTTTTTATTTGATATAAATTAAATAAAATTTTTTAGAAGACATCAAATAAGCTGATGAACAGGGATGCTGCAAAAGGTACTGTTGCTAAAAGTACTGCTTAATATAGAGTTTTTCAAAAAAACTTATGTTTTTTTGGTGGTTATTCCACTAATTTTTGGTAGTTGATAACTTCTTTTTGGTGTACATCTCAAATTATTTCATCTGTTCTTGCAATTACAGATCCAACTGCACTTCCCCTTAGTATATTAACATTCATTTGTTGCAAATATTCTCTCTCTTTTTGGATAGGTTAAAAATCTAAAATTCTTATTCACACTTTTACCATATTTATGTTATGTTTGGCACTGTTATATCAATAAATATTATGTATTTTATTATATAAATAATTATAATAGCTTATTTTCTACTATAAATCATTATACATCTGTTGTAGTTCTATGGTTATACTTTTAGAAAAAATTAATAGGAATCAAAAATTAATATCAAATTATGGAAAGAATAAAGGAAAATTTCTAGTAATTTAGGGGAATTTGTAAAATGGAAAAAAATATTAGATTAATAATAGGTTTATTATTGGTGATTTTTGCAGCGGTTGTTTTTTGGTTGATATTTGGAATAGCTGGTCTTGTAGCTGTGATTATTATTATAATAGTTACATTGTGGTATTCAAATAGGAATAAAAAGAAATTACTTAAATCTTAAATATGATCTGAGAATGCTCCAAATGCAGCATTAAACATTTTTTTTTGAAAGTATTTACTTACACTTACTTTTTTTTAATTGAGCTTTACGGATTTTCATATTGTGAATTTTATTGTATTTCTTTAAATAAGGTAATTGTTAAACCATTATTTTATGGAACTATTTCATAAGTTCCTCTTCATTTATATCTTTTATTGGAGCTAGATTTACCTTACTAAATGGTTTTAATAGTGGTCTCATATTACGCCAGTTATTTTGAATTTTATAGATTTGATATAATCCTTTTTTTGTATAAGTGCGGTTTATTTGAATAGGATTGATTGGATCAATATAATCAGGTACTACTGGATGTTTCTTAATAATTTTTAATGAGTCTTCAAATTCTTTCACTGCTGTTAAGGTTTTTTTAAGGATACTTCCATTTAAGTGGGAATATTCAGAATCCTGAATGATGGAGGGAATAAGTGCTGAAGTATAATGCTGTCTGAAACCTGGATATGGATGTGGATATTTATCTAATTTTTCAAAGTTATACTCATTCTTCCCTAAAAATCTAAAGACGGTGTATGTTGCAAATGTCCATAAAAAAAATGCTTCTTCTAATGATTTGAAATATGGTTGAATATCTTCCTGTAAATTTAGATTATTTTGATATCGATTAATTATATTTTTAATAACTATATTAGCTGCATAACAATCAGCATCAAATTCTAGAGTTTGGGAATTTAACTCTGATTTTTTTCCTAGTGAATTTATAATTTTAAATATGAAATTAGTTTTTTTATTTATAAAATCTAGATGGCCATTTATTATATGTGCATATTCATGTAAAATTAGAAATAATGTAGTGAAATAGAACAGCCCCTCTGCATAAATTTCTCTTTGTTTATCTTTAGGTTTTATTATTTCCTTTAAATTATTTATATTAAAATCAGGCTCTATTTCATTTTCATTATTACCAATATAACTTAATACGTTTGGAAATGACAGTGAATAGTTAAAAAATGAATATAAGTTAAGAATTGTTCCCTTATTGATGCCAATATAGTATGAATCATTATTTTTGAATGAGTAGGCATTAAATGATTTATTATCAATAAAATTAATATGTACGTCAGGCAATTTTGAATTATATTTCCTTAAATCTTCTATTATTCCTAATCCTATTTTGCGTGCTTCTATTAGAAGAGATGATAAGAATTGATTTTGTTTAAGATGGAATCTACCACCATATCTTTTTGTTATTTCATCAAAGATATCATCGTTATTCATATTTAATCCTTCATCCATCAGAGAATCCCCTATAGAATTAACCAATAATTTAATTTTTAATATTAATATAGTTATTTTTAGGATAGAATCCCACAATAATTTAACTTCAGTCATCTTCAGCGGTTTAAAGAAGTTCATAAAAAAAATTTCATCTATAGAAAGTGATTCCTGTATAATAAGAAATGAAATCAATATTGTTATGAATAATTTTTTTATCATTACTTAGATAACAAATCATAAAAAATGGGTAAATGTAATGTAATTTTATCAATACATACAGCCCCATAATAGAAAAATAGTCATTTCTCAAAATTTTTTTTGATATTATATTAATTTTCATCTGAAATTACGAAGTTCAGTATTTCTATATTTTTTTTAGCCATTTTTTTTTAAATTGGTTTATTGAGAATCAATGGGATTAACTTTAGTGAATTAGATATAAATATTGTGGAGGAAAGTTATTAAATTAAAAAAATGTGCATTTTTTACCATCAGTCAAAAATTTACTTTAATTTTTAGATTTAAAAGGGTGAATTAATTCTCTGAAAAAAATTATTATCTTAGGAATTATAGTTTTAGTAATAGTAGTGGTTGCTGTAATCGGTGCAATGGGTTTCACAAGTTTCAAATTTTTTAATAACAATACTGCAACTTATACTGATGGGGTTATAGTTTTCAGTTATCCTTCAAATATGACGAATACTACAACTAATACTGGTTTGGGTAATCAGGGAGTTTGGAATTTCACTGCTAGTTTTACTAATGATAATACTTGGTTACTTGTGGGTAAAACATCTTTATTTACTAATCCACAAAAATCCAGCAGTGTTTTTATTACATATCTTCAATCTAGCAATGGGCAAGTTGTATCAAATGCTTCGGCATCAATTAATCCTAATGGAATTCAAGTATATCGTTACGCATATACATTGAATAATGGCACTCGCGTAACTTATTATGAAATGGATTTTGCCAACAAGGATAATAGTACTGTTTACACCATTAATGTATGGGGTTTTAATCAGAATCAGTCACAAATTATTGCTAATCAGATATTTAATTCACTAAAATTAAGCTAAAAAAAAAATAAAGTCTTGCGTCAATTGTATTAAGGTTAGTTTTAATAGCAGTCCGTCCATAAATAAATTAACTGGTATTTAAAATCGTTTTTATGAATGTAAAAATTAATAAGAATTGAGTTATATATTGATAATTAAAGAATTTTAAAAAATTTTTTCATTATTTTTTGAGAAAAAAAATTATATATTTTATTTGATGGGGAGTTTTGAGAGTATGAAATATTGGATTACTGAAGTTTGTCATGGTGAAAACCATATTGAAAAGGTGAAGATTTTTAAAAATACATCTAAACCTGAAATATGGACTAAAGATGAGGTTGTTGAAAGTATAAAGAATGGAAATGATATTTATACTATGATTAAAGTGAAGGGTGAATGGAGAGTTGGCTCTAAGGTGAAAACATTCCAAAGAGATGGAACGGATTATATTCACACTGTTCCAGATGAAGTGTCACCGGATAATTTAGGTCAACTTACTAAGTTTATTTGCTGATTTTCCTGTAATGGGATGTTAAACATTTTATTTTTTTAAATAGGTTATAGATAGTTTTCCTATATATTATTGACATTTAAACCAGAAAAAAATTAAATTTAAGAATTTTTAATCATTAATTTATGTTTCTGGATGATTTCTACTGAATTATCATTAAATTACGTAAGTATTTTTTTCTTTACTAAATTTTTTATTGGATTGCTTTGGTGGATGTGGTTTTTGAATCTACTTTCACTCGGCTCATTAGTATGAAGGCGATTACCAGTAGTATTGCTCCCATCCAGTATGGTGCGCTGGGCATGATTCGATCATAAACGATTCCAGCCCATAGTGGGCCTAGTACATTCATTAAAGCAAATAAGGAGGTGCTTACTCCGAATATTTCTCCTTGTTGTGAGGCTGGTACACTTTTAGAGAGAAGCGCGTAAATGGTGGGCATTCTCAATGCTGCTCCTACACT